>JBAVYO010000083.1:0-28076 GCA_049698855.1 Terriglobales bacterium | reverse complement strand
AGTATTTTCATTTCAAGGGTCGGACTTACTCCACCATCGGCGTTGGCTCCATCATTTCCGCCGCTACTGATGCCAAGAATTTCGATCTTCTTCTCGCCGGAACCATCGCTCTCGCCGCCGTCGTCGTCACCACCAACCGCTTGCTCTGGCGTCGTCTCTACCGTCTCGCCGAAACCCGCTTTAAGCTGGAAAGCTAGGCGCGGGTGGGTCGTTCTGACCCACGAACCATTCCGTCCTGCCCCGTTGGAACGCGCGTGGAACCATGCTAGGATTCGCGGATGCCAGAGGAGAGATATCGGTACCATTTCAGTGAGTACGCCCGTAAGGCCGAGGTCGGCATCTACGGCATCCTCGCCATCCTCCTGACCGTCACGGCCGTGGCAGCCCTTGCTGATGGCGGCGTGATGTTGTGGCGCGGCATCCGCACCTGGACGATATCTTCGCAGACCCTCGAAGTTCTCGACCACCTACTCATCGTCCTCATGCTGGTCGAAATCCTCCACACCGTCAGCATCTCCATCCGCTCTCATATCCTCGTCACCGAGCCATTTCTGGTTGTCGGTCTCATCGCATCGATTCGACGCATTCTCGTCATTACGTTGGAAGCTTCCAGCCTCACCAAGGCAGGTGCTTGGGCGTCGGGATCGGAGAGTATCTTTCGTGCTTCCATGCTCGAGTTAGGCTTGCTCGGCCTCCTGATCCTTATCCTTGTTTTTTCCATTACTCTTCTGCGCCGGTCGGCGAGCACGGAAGAACGAGCTTCCATAGATGAATGACGCGGGTTATCGCCACAGCTAGCCTCTTCTACTCCGATGCTTCAGCGCCCGTTGCAGAGCTGTGAGTTAGTTATTCTTCATTCTCACGCCCTGCCGGTGCTTACTTAGCCACTACCGATTCACAAACCATTCATCTTCCGTTCAAAATCCCGCAAACAAAGTTAAGGCACAATCGGCTATGCCTAATTTGCGAATCGGAGACGATGTTACAGCCAACGACGAGCGCGCCGTATTGACACAGTTGCCTCTCGTTCCCGGTCTTCCTGGATTCGCCGGGAAATTCATTCCCATGCAGCAGGCGCGCGACCTGTACCGCCGCGTTCTCTCCGCCCCGCAAGGCTTTCGCCTTGAGACCCTGCTCTCGGAGATGAAAATCGAATTCCAAGTCCAACATGCCGATTTCGACCGCATTCCCCGTAACGGACCGCTGATTGCCGTTGCCAATCATCCCTTCGGAGTTCTCGACGGAGCTGTCCTCGCCGTCCTCTTATCTCGCGTTCGTCCCGACGTCCGCATCCTCGCGAATTCATTGCTCGCAGGCATTCCTGAGTTGCACCATCACTGCATCTTCGTCGATCCTTTTGACACGCAATCTTCCGCTGACAAGAATCTCAAGCCCCTGAAGCAGGCCATTGATTGGCTGCGCCAAGGGGGCGCACTCGCCGTGTTTCCTGCCGGCGAGGTCTCTCAGATCAACGTCCGTCAGGTGCAGGTCACCGATCCCGTCTGGAACACCATCGCTGCCCGGCTCGTTCGCCAGACTGAAGCCACTGCGCTCCCCGTGTATTTCGCCGGTGGCAACAGCATGGCCTTTCACTTACTGGGGCTCATCCACCCGCGCTTGCGCACTCTGTTCCTGCTCCAGGAGTTCCTCCAGCAATACGGGAAAAAAGTTCGCGTTCGCGTCGGCACTCCCATCCATGCCGACCTGATCGCCACTCTCGATAGCGACGAGGAAGCGACCGAGTATCTGCGCCTTCGCACCTATCTGCTTTCCTATCGCGGCAAGAAGCCGATTTCCCTGCCCAACAACGTGCTGTCTGTCTTTCCTCGAAAGCCGCAGGAGTCTATCGCGCCGGCTGTTCCTGCGCGATTCGCCATCGCCGATATTGAAGCGTTGCCCGCCGATCGCCTGCTCACCGAGAACGCCGAATTCGCTGTCTATGCCGCCCGAAGCCACGAAATGCCTCACCTGCTCGACGAACTCGGACGCCAACGCGAAATCACCTTCCGCGCCGCCGGAGAAGGCACAGGCCGCAGCGCCGACCTTGACCATTTTGATTCCTACTACTGGCATCTGTTGTTATGGAATAAGGAAAAGCGGGAATTGGCCGGCGCATACCGTGCCGGCAACTCCGACGAGATCATTCGCGCCCACGGCGTCAAGGGCCTCTACACGCACTCTCTCTTCCGCTATGACCACCATCTATTCATGAAAATCGGATCTGCGCTGGAACTCGGCCGCTCCTTCGTGCGGCCCGAGTATCAGCGCCAGTATGCTCCCCTGTTGCTTTTGTGGAAGGGAATTGCGCGCTTTGTGGCGGCCCACCCCGAAACACCAACGCTCTTCGGCGCCGTCAGTATCAGCAATGAGTACAGCCGCCTGTCACGCGAAATGATCGTCCGCTATTTCCAGCAACGGGACGATGGCCGTGAGTTCGCCGATCTTATCCACCCGCGCACCCCGTTCCGCGCCCCCATACTCCGCCGCTGGGATTGTGGGGCAGTTTGCAGCGCCCTGCGCCATCTCGACGAACTCGCCGAGCCCATTTCCGACGTCGAGGAAGACGGCAAAGGTCTTCCCATTCTCATCAAGCAGTACGCCAAGGTGGGAGGCAAACTGATCGCGTTCAATCTCGATCGCAAGTTTTCTGACGTTATCGACGGCCTGGTGGTCGTTGACCTTCGGCGGACGGATGCCGCCGTTCTTGAGCGCTATATGGGAAAAGAGGGCTGTGCTGGCTTCCGCCGATTCCACAAGATGAACTAGTAGATTCGTCGCAAGCCAAGCCCGCTTAGAGAACACTTACACCGAAAGCACGGAGAAAATACGTACCGGTGCGCCATGCCGACCGAACTCTGCCGAACTGTGCAGGTTCAGTCGGCCTTTTCACGTCGCCTCATCGGCGATTTTTCTACGGTCGAGCCACTTTACGCCGCAATAGGCCTGCTATTGCCACCAAGCCAGTTCCCAACAGTCCCAGAGTACCCGGTTCGGGAGTCGCGGCAAATTTTGTTACGCCGAGATGGATGTTGCCAACGTGATCGACCTTCTCCTGGTTCCAATAGGTGTAGATCGTCTGCGTGGTCGTTCCCGTGACTTCATGGCCGTTCCACAGTTGCCCCGCGATTTTGCCGGTCAGTTCGTATTCGTGGATGTGGTTGATGTACGACTCCAACGTCCAGCTAATCGGACCTTCGAACGCTCCACTGAAGATCGTTCCCTTGGGCTGGCCGGCGGAACCTCTGCCGATCATCAAAAAGCTTGATCCAGCGCTCGAAAACGTTCCCCCTGTCCAGATGCTTCCGCTGCTGAGAGCGCCCGTTGCGAAGCTTACTATGCCTAGGGAATGCCCTTTGCCGGCCTGGATTCCATTGAAGTTCCACAGTTCTGAACCTGTGCTTGTGATCCCCGTACTTAGGATCCTAACGGTGCCGAAGTGATTGGTTATCTGCATGGTGTCCGCCCGTGTGACCACAGGCAGCATGGACGCCAGCAGCAACAGCCCAAGAGTAAACGCAACTCGTCTCATGGTTCCTCCACAGAATAAAAAGTGATTTGTGCGACTCGCCTGAGAGAGCAGGGTCGCTGCAATCACGAAAAGTCCAGCGTTTAAGTTAGCCCGTGGCCATAGAAGGCCCGGGTCTATATCTACGAGACGATTCAGGGGGAGACTGATTCAGCACGAAGTCTTTCACTTTGTTCTTGAAAATGAAGTGATGTTCGTCACGCTTCTCAGTGATAAATCGGCGGGTTGGCCCGAGGATGGCGGCTTGCGTGCCCACCGACAGTTCAATCCGCGCTGCCATAGCGGCCTTAAAGGTAGCGCTGCCCGATTTTGCTTTTTCTCGCCCCGGAATCTTGGCGACACAGAGAACCGCAGTTACTTGGCTGATTCCACGGTTCTTGTGGGCACACGTTTTTTCCGCAGCCCTGCGATGGAGAACTAAAGTCGTGGAAAACTAAATCTCACCAAGTATCGCGTCTGTCGAGTCCTTTACTAAACGCGCGTCGCCATTAGAATAGAAGGTTCCCGGATCGGTGCGAATTTATGCTCCGCTCCGGTTGACGCTAGGAGCCATAATGCCTGCTACTGGAGAACTCATTCGACTGATGAACTACGTTGACGATATCGCTGCCATCCTGCGCCGCGTCAACAGCGCCCTGCCTACAGTGAGCGACGAGGAACGCACCCGCCTCGCCGAATACTTCCGCAAATCCGACCCCAGCCTCGAAAGCGTGCTGAAACAGCTCGATAAGGCAGGCAAATAGTGGCCGAGGCCGGACAGACGATCAACACCGTTGCCGTCATTGGCGCCGGGATCATGGGGCGCGGTATCGCTCACGCTGCTGCTCTCGGCGGCTATCGCACCATTCTTGAAGATCTCCTTCCCAACGCCCTGCGCAAGGCCGAAACCGAAATTCGCGCCAATCTCGATAAGGCAGTCGAACTCGGCAAAGTCAACGCCGCCGATGCCAACGCCGCCTTCTCGCGCATCGAATACGCCGGCTCGATCGATCAAGCCGCGCGCGAAGCCGACCTCGTCATCGAAGCCGTCCCCGAAGAGATGGAGTCGAAGATCGAGATCTTCACCCTCCTCGATAAAATCTGCCGCCCCACCACCATCCTTGCTTCCAACACTTCTTCGCTCAGCGTCACCGAGATCGCGAGTGTCACCTACCGCGCGAAGAAATGTATCGGCATGCACTTCTTCAATCCTGTTCACAAAATGAAGTTGCTCGAAATCGTCCGCGCGCTCGAGACCGACGCCGAAACGCTCGCTGCCGTCGTTGAAGTCGGCAAGCGCATGGGCAAGGAAGTCGTCGTAGTCAAAGAAGCGCCCGGCTTTATCACCAGCCGCATCAACGCCATGATCGGCAACGAAGCCTTCTACATGTTGCAGGAGGGCATCGCTACCGCCGAAGACATCGACAAAGCGCTCAAGCTAGGTCTCAACCATCCCATGGGCCCCTTCGAACTGGTCGACTTGGTTGGCCTCGATACCCGTCTCCACATCCTCGAATACCTCCACAAGACGCTCGGCGAGAAATTCCGTCCCTGTCCGCTCCTGGTGCAGTACGTGAAAGCCGGCCGCCTTGGCCGAAAGTCCGGCTGCGGCGTCTTCGAGTATCCCGACGCGGGCAACGCAACCACCGCTCGTTGACGCCAGAAAAATGGAATGGGAGAATGTCCCTCCATGAAGCCGACCCGCCTGTTTCTTGCCGCCCTCTCCGTTGTTACGCTCTGCGGATGGTTCTGCTTTGCTGCGGTTGCCGCGGATGATCAACCGCTGCCAACGGCACAGCACGGCATTGAGGGCTTCGTCTTCTGCGCGAAGTCCGCCAACGATCAGCCCGTGCCGCTCTATGTTGGCTATTGCAAGAAGCGCCAGATAGGCACACTCAACTGCGGAGAAAAAGTGGAGGTGCTGAACCGGCAGGATGACATGCTGAGAATCTCATCGGGCGAGACGGGCCCGCGTGGCCAGATGCGTACGAACCTGGTTCCCGCCTCCGCCATTTCGCGGCAGGCCGATAAATTTGTTTCCTTCGATAACCAGTCGGAAGTGCCCGAGCGCTCGCCCGACTGTTCGCAAATGCTGGCTAGGGAAAATGCTCCCGACGGATTCGTCTTCTGCTCCCGAGGCCAGGATTCGGCGCCCGTGTATCACAGTGTCTGCCAGAGCCACGCGTCGGACACCCTGGCCTGCGGAGAAACGGTCGGCGTACTCGGCCGTAGTGGCGACATGCTGCAAGTTACAGTTCCTCCACATGGCTTCCCGCGGTACATGGAAGGCGCGGCGGTTTCGCAGCAACCCAGCAAGTTCGTTCCCTTCGACGACGCTTCTGGCATAGAGGATAAAGGCGCGCCCGATTGCTCGCACCCCGGTGCGACTTTCGGCGCAGGTGGCGGCCTTTCACAGGGGACGCGGCCCGAGCGTAATGTCACCATGCCGCGCGCGATCTCTACGCCAGATCCGCCCTACAGTGAACAAGCCCGCAAAAAGAAAATTCAAGGCGTGATTCTACTGTCGCTGACCGTGGGCGTCGATGGCAACGCGCACGACGTCACAGTCGAACGAGGATTGGGATACGGTCTCGACGAAAACGCCGTGGACACCGTCAGCCGCTGGAAGTTCAAGCCCGCGCTCAAGAACGGCGAGCCGATTGAGCACCGCATGAACGTAGAAGTCAACTTCCGTCTGTACTGATCGACCTGTACTGATCGACAAAGCTCCGCTGCACCAAGTAGTCAAAGCCAAGAGCCGAAAGCCCGCTCCCTAGTTAATATCCTGCTTCGCCTCCAGCTTCTTAACCAACCCAGCCACATAGATCTTCTGACTCTCCGGAGCACCCGCCAGCGCCAGCTTCATTTCCTTCGCCGCGTCGTCGAACTTTCCTTCCGAGCAATACAGCCGCGCCAATCCTGAGTGCACAAACCACATATCCGGATGCTTCTGGGCATTTTCGCGGAAAATCACAAACGCCTCGTCGCTCCGCTTTTCACCCTGCAAGCCGCGCGCGTACAAGTGCAGCTGCAGCGGGCTCGCCAGTTCCAGCGCCTTTTTCCGCGCCGATAGAGCGTCATCCTTACGGTTCAGCCCGAGCAGAACTTTCGACTTGGTCATCTCATTTTCAAAGCGATCTTCGTTCTCGATCGACTTATTCGAATAAATGAGGGCGTCCTCGTAATCGGTCTTTTCGGCGAGCAGGTAAGTCGCTGCATCGTCCCAGCTCACCCATGTGTACTGAGAGAGATTACGCAGCTGCTTCTTCAGGCTGGATTCAACCACCGAGTGCACATCCACGCTCACCTTGAACGGCACCGCGACTTTCTCCCACTCCATCACCACCACCGCCGAGTCGGGCTTCACATCGTTGAAGTCGTATGTAAGTGCTTCATGCATGTCCGCAGCCTGCGGCTTCACGTTCACGCGCAACGCGTCTTCGGATTTGTCATAAGTAAACGATCCCCAAGAAGTCGAGTTCTTAGAGAAGATCACCGTCCACTCATCTGCCGTCGGAATCATATGGAGGCCATACGTGCCCCGGTCAAGCGCCTGTCCCTCAATCGTCACCGGATCGCTGAATGTGATCGTAGTGTTCTCGTTCGCTCCCGACCGCCATACATCGCCGTAAGGCACCACTCCGCCCCAAACCTTGCGCCCGGCCACCAGCGGCCGGTGATAGTTAATGGTGATGTCCGTGATCCCGATGCGCTGCGAAATCAGCGCATGCTGACTCTGCCTCGGCAGATCGAGCACAAGCGATTGTGCCCTGCTCACAACAGAAATCCCGCCCATCAGGCTAGCCAGCGACAGGCAGAACACCAATCCTCTTAAACTTCCTCGCAACGTTCCTCGTACAGTTCCACTCACCATGGAAATCTCTCCTTTAGCTGTCGATAGGAATTGTGCTGCAAACACGCCACGGCCCACACTGCCGGCGTCTTAGACGTGTCATTATCCGCCAGGTGAGCAGAAAACGTTGGGGAATCTCCAGGATTAGCTTCTCCCATGGGCTACCAGAAATGGAATTTCCGCGTCCAACCATGTGATCCCCTTATTTTCGGGAACCGTAGCCATAGCCCGTTCGTATTTAACTTTAGAGCGCGCGCAGACTATTTCCGCCCGCTCTGCCGACCACGCCCATGCGGATGCTTCTCGAAATCGTGCGCCAGTCGCTCTCCACGCTGTGGGCTCATAAGCTCCGCTCGTTCCTCACCATGTTCGGCATCGCCTGGGGAGTCGGATCTCTGCTCCTGCTCGTCGGCCTCGGCGAAGGCTTCCGCAGCGGCCAGAACAAACAACTCGCTAACCTTGGTCAGGACATCATGTTCACCTTTCCCGGCCGCATCCCCGCCGTCGAAGGCAGCACGCAATCCGGCCGCACCTGGCATTTCACCTATGAGGACTACCTCGCCATTCGCAGCGAGGCGCGCACGCTAAAGAATCTCTCCCCCGTCCTCAACCGCGAGGATATCCGCGCCGTCAGCGACTACGGTTCCACCAATGGCCAGGTCTTCGGCGTCGCGCCCGAGTACAACAAGATCCGCAACATCCCCGTCGGCCCGGGCCGCTGGTTCAACGATGAAGACAACACTGAGACCCGCCGTGTCGCCGTCGTTGGCTGGGAGCTGCTCAAAAACATGTTTCCCGATCGCCCCGCCGTCGGCTCTACAATTCTGCTCAACGGCCTCAGCTTCGATGTCATCGGCGTGGTCAGCAAGATCGGCAAGGACGGCAATAACGGCACCAACGCCCGCATCTTTATTCCCATTGGAACCATGCGTGACCTGTTCCGCCTGAAAGAGCAGAACACCGAAGATGCAATTTCGTTTCTTAACTATCGTCCGCTAACTGCGGCGCAGGATCTCGAAGCCAAACGCGAGGTCCATGAAATCCTCGCGCGCCGCCACGGCTTCGATCCCAAACTCGACGACGCCTTCGAGGATTGGGACACCATCGAAGACAACAAGCGCGTCGGAAGAATCTTTAGCGGAATGGACTACTTCCTGGGCGTAGTCGGAGTGGTTACGCTCGGCCTCGGCGCAATCGGCATCATCAACATCATGCTCGTGTCGGTTACCGAGCGCACACGCGAAATCGGCTTGCGCAAAGCGCTCGGCGCAACCCACCGCGCCATCCTGACGCAGTTTTTCGTTGAAGGAGCGTTCCTGACCGCCTTCAGCGGCGGCATCGGTCTCGCGATCACGTCCGCGCTCGTTGCTGGTCTTGCCGCCTTACCCGCGCCCGAAGGTTTTGATACGCCGCGCATCGTTCCGGCATCGGCCGTGATCGCAATTCTCTCGCTAGCCGTAGCCGGTATAGCCGCCGGCCTGTATCCCGCGCGCCAAGCCGCGTTGTTAGAGCCAGTAGAAGCCCTGCGCCAGGAATAGGGAGGATTGAGTAACTTTGTAATCTGGTAATTGAGTAATTTCGAAAAGCATATTGCGCTGTGGTTTTTGAATTACTCAATTACCAAATTACACAATTACCAAATTTGCTTTATGCTCTTCGAACTCGCACGCCAGGCCTACAACGCGCTCCGGCACAATCGCCGCCGCAGCATTCTCACCATGCTCGGCATGGCCTGGGGAATCGCGACCGTCGTGCTCCTTCTCGCCTACGGCGCAGGCTTCGAAAACGCTCTCTGGCTCGCTTTTCGCTCCTGGGGCACTAATCTCGTCTTTGTTTTTCCCGGCCGCACCTCCATGCAAGCTGGAGGCACCAAGGCCGGGAGCGAAATCAAACTCACCGTCAACGATCTTGATTACCTCCAAGCCGAAGTCCCGCTGCTCAAACGAATATCTCCCGAAGCCGCCAAGCAATGCAGCGTCGCCTATGGCATCCGCAGCGATAACTACGGAGTAAGTGGCGTGTACCCTTACTACTCCCACATGCGCCGCATGGATATCCAGCAGGGAACTTTTTTCACCGAACTCGACGAGAACACGCGCAGCCACGTCGCCGTCCTCGGAGCCGACGTCAAGAAGAAGCTCTTCTCCGGCCAGAATGCCCTCGGCGAAAAAGTCCGCCTCGATGGCATCTCCTACGAAGTTATCGGAGTTCTCAAGTACACCATTCAAAATGGCGACGACAACATGAACGGCAAGGTCTACATCCCGTTCAGCGCCATGAGCGACCTTACTAACACTTACTATCTCAATGCCGTCGCCATCGAGTACGAAGGTGACCACGAAAAAGTCGCCGACGCCGTCCGCCGCTCCATGGCCTTCCACCACGATTTCGATCCCAAGGACAAGCGCGCCGTTTTTGTCTTCGACGTCTTCGCCGACCTGCTCGACCTCCGCGTCATCACCACCGGCATCAAAATTCTTCTCGGCTTCATCGGACTGCTCACACTCGGCATCGGCGGCGTCGGCCTGATGAACATCATGCTCGTCTCAGTAACTCAGCGCACGCGCGAGATCGGAGTAGAAAAAGCTCTGGGCGCGCGCAGCTGGCACATACTCGTCCAGTTTCTCGCCGAAGCACTCGTCATCACTGTGCTCGGCGGTCTCGCGGGTGTGATCCTCGCCTACATCATCTCCTGGTCGGTCGGTTCGATGACCCTGTGGAGCGCCTTCATCGAAAACGGCACCGAAGGCGATATTCACCTGACCATCGATCTCACCACGCTCGTAGTCTCGACTGCCATCCTCGGTTTCGTCGGCATCGTCAGCGGCATGCTGCCGGCGATTAAAGCCTCCCGCTTAGATCCCATAGAAGCCCTCCGCTACGAATAAAGATGAGGTCAGAGGTTAGAGGTCGGATTGCAGAGGTGAAAACCGAACAATTCGCCCGTGCGTGGGATCACCGCGTTCTGGCAATTTATTCAGGAGGCTGAGTTGTTTCCGCAATCGAAGCTGGGTAATTTGTGCGCGGAGGCTAGTGACATCGTCTCAATCTTTGTGAGTTCTGTCCGAACGGCGAAGGGCCCACCTCAGCAATCTGACCTCTAACCTCTGACCTTTCACCGCCCCCGCGTGCTATATTCTTGTCCAACTTACTCAGGAGGCCCCATGCGCCCACTCGGTGTCACATTGATCGGCTTCTATCAAATCTTGCGCGGTCTGATTTCCGCGCTATTCGGATTGTCCATCCTGGCCTTCACCGGCTTGGCCACCAAGCTTGCGTCGCTGGCCGCGGAAGGCAATGCCATGCAGCGCCTGTTGAGCAGTTTTGGGCACATTGCCGGTCTAATCATTCTGGGAGCAGCCGTCCTTCACATTGCCGCCGGCTACGGCATTCTCCAAATGGAGAACTGGGGACGCTTCCTGACCCTGCTCTTCTCGGCAGTGGGCCTCGCGATTCTGCTGCCGTTTCTCCACGGCATTTTGCCAATGGCATTCGCCCTGATCAATGGCGCAAGCGTTATTTATCTGGTTCTGCCGTCAACCAAGCGAGCCTTCCAGTACCATGATCGCGACAAGCCCCTCCGCATGGCCGCCTAACGACAACCTCTGATCAGAGAAAAGGGAAGGGCACGATCTCGGTCGTGCCGCAAAGCTCGAAAGAAGATCGATGCCTCTGTCATGTTGAGCGCAGCCGAGGCTTCACGAAGTGAAGCCTCGGCGGAGTCGAAACATCCCTACCTCGCCCGCAGCCTGCACTTGCCCACTAAGAAGAGACTAAACCGAAATGGACTCTCGAATTGGGCCCAAGCCAGCGCAGTTGATTTTGGGTGGCGCAGCGGTTCACCGCTGCAGAAGAAGTAGACCTGATTAATCACAGTAGCCGCGGAGCCGCGCAAGAATGCAGCCCACGGCGCAGGCCGTGGGTCAAGAGTCGTAGACCGTAAAGCCCCGAAGGGGCGAAAGAGCAGCTATGGCACAGGCTCCGGGACGGCCCGAGCCGCACGAATGCATGGGGCTATTTCTCAAATTCCCGGCGCGTATCCAATATTCCCCAGTCCAACTAGAATGTCTGCGTGCTCCCCTCACCGCAGCTCGCCAAGGTTCTCGATCACCTGAGCCTTTACGATCACCCGCTGCTCACCTTCGACGCCCGCGAATCGAACGGCCTGATCGAGGTCCTCATCGACCTGAAAATCGACCGGAAAAATCCCACCGACCCAGTCCACACCTACGTTTTTCCCATCCATCCCCGCGATCTGGATAGCCCGCAATTCGCCTGGCAACTCCAGCGCCAACTCTACGACGCCCTCCACGACTACTTCGTGGAGATGTTCATCAGCACCCCGCAAGATAAAAGCTCAAAGTCAGCCTCACCATAAATAAAAGGCAGTCCACGTATCATCGAGCCCTAGGGGTATCACTCTGTCCCTCCGCCACCAGATCGAACAAGAAATCCGCGACCACGGACCCATCCCGTTTTCGCGCTACATGGAGCTTTGCCTCTACGATCCCGCTCTGGGCTACTACTCGCGCGGCCGCGAGCAATTCGGCAAGGCTGGAGATTTCTATACCTCCAGCGACGTTCACGCCGTTTTCGGACGTCTCCTCGCCCGCCAGTTTGAAGAGATGTGGCAGGCGCTCGATCGTCCTCCGCAAATTGAGATTCTCGAACTCGGCCCCGGACGTGGCCTTTTTGCCCGCGATGTCCTCGACTGGTCGCAGAAGAAATTTCCCGAATTCTTCGCCGCCCTGAAATACACGCTGCAAGAGTCGTCGCCCGCCCTGCGCGCAAAGCTCGAAGAGACCTTGCATGAGCACATCGCCGCCGGTCGAGCAACCGTGGCAAGTGTGGCGCGGACACTCCTGTCCGCGCAAGTGCCGCAGGAACGGCAGGAACAGAACGAACCGCCGAACGCCGCAGTCCATCGCACCTGCGAACCCGAAACGCCCGCAATCGTCTTCGCCAACGAGTTCTTCGACGCCCTTCCCGTCGAAATCCTCAGCGCGCGCGGCAAACTCCATCTGGCTTTTGAAGCCGACCGCCTTATTGAAGCCTGGCTTCCGCCCACCGCCGCCGAACTGGAATTCCTCGACCGCTACAGCGTCCACCCCGAAGCCAACGAGCGCGTGGAAGTCCCACTAGCCGCCCAACAATGGGCCGCCAAAATCGCCAGCCGCATTCGCCAGGGTTTCCTGCTCGCCATCGATTACGGCTACACCCGCGCCCAGCAACTCGCCGGACGCCATCGCGGTACGCTCATGGCCTATCGCCGGCACTCAGCCAGTCCCAATCCCTACGAGGCTCCCGGAGAGCAAGACCTCACCGCGCACGTGAACTTCACCGCTTTAACCGCAGCTTTGGAGCAGGCCGGAATGCAGCCGCAAAAGCTGGTTACGCAGTCGCAATTCTTAATGGGGATTGGCGAGCGTACGCAGTTCTCCGACGCATTCGAGCAGTGCCGTCTCCCCCAGGAGCAAGCTAAAGTAGCTCTTCAACTCAAGCACCTCATCTCGCCAACAGGCATGGGGGAAACCTTCCAGGTTTTAGTGGCAAGCCGCGCCGTAGATCTTGGGAAGGTCGCAGCCTTAAGCGGCCTGACGTTCGGCCAGTGATACGCCTTAGTGTTGCGCCTTAACGATACGCCACCGACGCTGACCACTGACCACCAACCAGCGGCCACCGACTTTAGTGCACCACTTTCGCTGCAATTTAATACTCCTGCAACATCCTCGCGCTAGACTGCCGATAGAAGGCGTTATGGGCTCCGCTCGCTCATCCCGTTTTGCATTGCCGCTACAGGTCGCTGCCGTCTGCTACCGTAAGCGGAATTCCCACGCCGAATTCCTCCTCGTCAATACCAATGGCGGCAACAAATGGACTTTTCCCAAAGGAGCCCCTGACACTCGCCTTTCCCACAGCCAAGCCGCCGAGCGTGAGGCCCGCGAGGAAGCCGGCGCAATCGGCATCATCGAGCCGCGCCACTTCCACATCTACATCCATTCCAAGGGAGTCTTCTGGCAGCCCGAAGGCGTGCAGGAATACGTGGTCAAAGCCTTTCTTATGCAGGTCCGTCAGACCCGCAAGCCGCACGAGGATTACCGCAATCCCACCTGGTTCGACGAAGACGAAGCGCGAGCGATTCTGGCCAAAGGCAGGGAAGTGAAATACGCGCAAGAATTGCAGGCCGTCATCGACCACGCCCTGGATCACATCGACACTGTCAGCCTAACCGCCGCCCGCTAAACGAATCGGAACTCAGCGAGTCGTTCAGCCGATTTTCAGCCCAGCCGCTTGCGCCAGTTTCTCCTGCCGCTGGTCAAACGTCCAGAAACGCTCGGCTTTCAATTCAAGCGCGGAAGCCACATGCAACGTGTCGAGAGTTCGAACGCCGATCTGTGCCGCGTACCGCCGGGCCAACTGTGCACACACGGTAAATGCTCGGTCGGGAATCTGCGCCTCTGCCCACAGATTTCGCGACCGGTCTTCATGGAACCGTTGTAGCGCAAGATCAGCCTCGCTGCGCGTGATCTCTCGGCGGAAGACATGCTGCTCGATGGCATGCGTACACTCAGCCACATGAAGCGGTGTCATCCAAAGCGATGGCCGCGAACTAAGCCGGCGCTCTGCTTCCGGCGTGTGCCGATCGGGAAGATAGAGGGATACAAAAAAGGAAGTATCGGCATAAATGGTCACTGTTATAGCCGATGCGGCGGACTTCAATTGAAGGCTCAATAGCGGCCGCGTTCTTCAATTACTATGTCGGCTCCGGACAGAATGCGGTCGCCAAAAATCTCCTTGCGCGCTGCCGCGAAGTCCGGCCAGTCAGCAGGCTTGGCAGCCTTCGCCTCAGGAACAATACGAGCAATCAACTCGTCGCGCTCCCGCAATTCCACAGTCTTCCCGGCCCGCAGCCATGCCTTTAGACGTTTGGTATCTCGAAGCTCGCGAATGTTCACGCTGGGCATGTCATCATTGTGTCACAAGATGTGACACATGTCAAACCTCGCCCCTGGGTGCGTCGCCAACTCGGCAATTCGCCTCGGCCACCGACCTCTTGACAGCCTGTGTACCATGATGCGCAGGAGATCGCCGTGAGAAAGCCCGCGAAACCTACTAGGCCAGCCTCGCCAGAGAAGCAGCTCGCCCAATTTATCGCCAAGTTCGATCCATCCATTGCCAAGCAAATACGCGCCGCGCGCCGCGTGCTGCGTAAGCGTTACCCAACCGCAAATGAACTGGTCTACGACAATTACAACTTCTTCGTCATTGGATATTGCGCCACCGAACGACCCTCCGATTGCCTGTTCTCCATAGCGGCCAATGCGAAGGGGGTCGGGTTGTCGTTCTACTACGGAGCCACGCTGCCGGACCCTCACAAGATTCTCTTAGGCAGCGGGAACCAGAACCGTTTCATCCGCCTCGAAAGCGCGGAAACGCTTTCTAGGCCGGAAGTAAAAGAAGTCATGAACGCCGCCGTCGCGCAGGCGGATCCTCCGCTCCCCACCACAGGCCGAGGCCAATTAATCGTCAGGTCGGTAGCCGCAAAGCAAAGGCCACGCCGTCTGTGAGCGAAGCGTTAGGTCGAGTGTCGAGCCAGAGCCTCCACGGGCGAAATTCATGAGACGATAAAAGGGTCCCATGATCCAGCTCTCATCCGCCGGCAAGCGCTACGGCCACAAACTCCTGTTCGAAGATGCCGACTGGCTCATCACGCCCGAGTCGCACATGGGCCTCGTGGGTGCGAACGGAACCGGCAAGTCCACGGTGATGAAGATCCTCGCCGGACTCGAAACCCTAGACTACGGCCAGGTCTCGCGCGCCAAGGGCACTTCCGCCGGATACCTTCCCCAGGACGGCCTCGCCCTTTCTGGTCGCTCCATCTTCGCTGAATGCTTGTCGGTGTTCGACGATCTCCATGACATGGAAAAAGAAATGGAGTCGCTCACCCGCAGCATGTCGGAGCTTGACCACACCAGCTCCGAGTACGCCAACGTCGCGGATCGTTATCAGAAACTCGAACACGAATTCCGCGCGCGCGATGGCTACACGCTCGAAGCTGAAGTCGGCAAGGTGCTCACCGGTTTAGGTTTCAATAGAAACGACTGGACGCGCCAAACCGAAGAATTTTCCGGCGGCTGGCAGATGCGCATCGCGCTTGCTAAGCTCTTGCTGCAAAAGCCGAACCTGCTTCTCCTCGACGAGCCCACCAACCATCTCGATCTCGAAGCCCGCAACTGGCTGGAAGAATACCTGGGCAGCTATCCCTACGCGTTTGTCCTCATTTCCCACGACCGCTATTTTCTGGATGTCACCGTCGATCGCATCGTCGAAATCTGGAACAAGAAGCTGCATTCTTACGTCGGCAATTACGATCAATACCTGGCTGCGAAAGCCGCGCGCAAAGAACAGCTCGAATCCGCCTACAAAACGCAGCGCGACCGCATCGAGCAACTGGAAGTCTTTATCAACCGCTTTCGCTATACGGCCACCAAGGCCAAGCAAGTCCAGAGCCGCATCAAGGAACTGGAGAAAATCGAGCGCATCGAAATCCCGGAAGAAGAAAAGACCGTCCACTTCTCCTTCCCGCAGCCGAAGCCAAGCGGCCGCATCGTCGCCGAGTTCGCCAACGTCGCTAAGAGCTATGGCCGAGGGCCCAACGAACACAAGGTTTTCGCCAATGTGAATTTCATGATCGAGCGCGGCGAGCGCATTGCCTTGGTCGGAGTCAATGGGGCAGGGAAGTCCACGCTGATCAAATTGCTCGCCCACACCGAACCGCTCACCGCCGGAGAATACAAACTCGGTCACGAAGTCCACCTCGACTACTTCGCGCAGGATCAGTACAAGGAACTCGATCCCGAAGCCCGCATTCTCGACGACTTGGGAGAGCTTTCGCCGTCATCCACGCAAACGGAATTGCGCAGCCTGCTCGGCTGTTTCCTGTTCTCAGGAGACGATGTTTTCAAGCGCATCGGCGTGCTTTCCGGCGGCGAGCGCAACCGCTACGCGCTCCTGAAAATGCTGCTGCACCCGGCCAACTTCCTGCTGCTTGACGAACCCACCAACCACCTCGACCTGCGCGCCAAGGACGTGCTGCTAGAAGCCCTCGAAAAATATACGGGCACGGTCGTCTTCGTCTCGCACGACCGCTATTTCATCGACAAGCTGGCCACGAGAGTGTTCGAAATCGGCGACGGCAAAGTCGAACTCTACCCGGGGAACTACGAAGATTACCTCTGGCGCAAGCAAGGCGGAGCCGCGCGTCAGACGGAAACGATTACCAACGAACTTGTCGGCGAAAAGTCTTCTTCTCATGGAGGTCATCGGTCCGCAGACCGCGTGGAGGCGGGGCTGAGCGCCGCCTCGTTAGCGGAGCCAACAAACGGCAACGCGCCCAAGCAGGATGACGCCGATTCAAAATCCCGCCGCTTGAATCCAATCAAGCGCAAACAAATGCAAGACCGCCTCCATGAAGTTGAAGAGGAAATCACGCGCATGGAAGCGGCGATCGCGCTCTGCGAAACCCAGCTTCAGAGCTTCGTCAGCGCCGAAGAAACCCAGCGCCAGACGCACGAACTCGCCGCGTACAAAGGCGACTTGCAAGGGCTGATGAGCGAATGGGAAGAGATATCGCATTCGCTAGAAAACTAAGCGAAGCTATATCCGAGAAGATTCCCGCCAAGCACAATATCCTACGACACGCATCCCATCGCCTGTCCCACCTTTTGCGCCAATTCGCAGATCTGGTGAGAGGTGAGCGGGCGCAGTCGCTCTCGCGGCGCTTCGAGCGCCACCTTCCACACGGTTGTGACGTCCTGGGCTCTCGCTATGGCCCGTTCCCGCAGTCCGGTTTGTCCAGGTTCGAGGACAAGATGATAGAAGCCTTCGCCCTTATGCACGGAGGTGCTGAGCGGCACCACGAGTACAGTCTCAGCTCGCGGGTGATTGTTTCGCCCGTTGACCGAGACGATGGCGACCGGGCGCCTTCCTTTGTCCGGAGGGTCGGTTGGCAGTTTTGTGAACCAGATCTCCCCGCGCTGCGGATTGGGCATGTGCGAGTTCCTCCTCGGTCAAGACTAGTGTCTGTCCTGCGAATTCTCCCCACGCGCGCTGTTCCTCGACTTCCTCATCGGTCAGGCTGTCGTAATAGGCAATCGTGTTGGCCTCGATTTCCGCGAGTTTTTGCTCGCGCGTCTTCTCCTGTAGCAGTTCATCAAGAAAGGCCGAGAGGGAGGCTAGCTTTCGCCGGCGGGTTTGTTGCTCGATATACGCAACATTTTCAGGCGAGAGCGTGAATGTGCATCGAACCTTGCGGTGTGGTTTTCTCTGCGCCATACCAACTGATCATACCATAAGTATGATCTTGTATATTACGCAGTGTCATCCACTCGCTGCACTCACGAAGCGAGGCCGATTCGAGCTGTCACCGGCCGGTTCATTCTAAAGCGGAGAACGTGGCAAGCCGCGTCTCTACAGGAAGGTTGCCGCTCTTCCTCACGCCGTCGCCGCGCGTCCCACCGCTTCCGCCCGCCGCACCCGGACCTTCACCTCAACCCGCGACCCCAGACGATTGATGATGGACATAAGGCGGTCAACGGTGAAGCGTCCCAGGTCCGCGTTGCGGATGCGTGAGAAGTCGGCAGCCGCGATGCCGGTGCGGGCGTGGGCCGCGCGCACGGTCAGGCCGTCCCGGTCGAGCGCCTTGATGATTTCGGTCGCGAGGATCGCCTTGAACTGCGCAACGTCCGCGTTCCTATGTCCCAGATCGCGAAACGCATTCCCGCTCCCACGCACCACTTCCAACTTTTCGCTCTTCATCGCAGCATCTCCTTCAATTTTTTCAACCGGCCCTTAATCAGATCGATCTCGTGCTTCGGCGTCTTAATACCCTGCGTAGATTTCTTTTGAAACGCATGGAGCACCCAGATTTCCTCGCCGAGTTGCACCGCGTAGACCACGCGAAACGCGTCGCCCCGGAACGGCAGCGCAATCTCGAACACGCCCGATCCCAAGCCATGTATCGGTTACGCGATATCGGCCTTCCCACCCTCGGCAGCAATCGCCAAGGCCGCCATACAGATCGACCTGGCCCCTTCCGGAAACATCTCGAATGCCTTCAGAGCCGCCCTGATCCACGAAACGGGGCGTGACTTTCGGGTCATCGCGGTGTCCGCCATGGCATTTCCCTAATGAAGGAATGTTGTCATATGTGACAACGAATGTCAAGAAGCTTGCCGGGCAGAAGCGATTCGGTGCCTCAGCCGCGGCAAGCCCGCTTCTCTACAGGTAGATTGTTTTGATTTTGGACTGAGAACTGAGAACCGCGAACTGAGAACTGCCCTACCCGCCCTGCTTCAACTCCATCAGCACCTGGCGGGCGATTTCCTTCAGCGTCTCAAACACGCCCGTACCCTGGAACGCGACCGACTCAATCACCGCTTCATTTTTCTTGCGCAGTTCCTTCGAGAGCGCATCCACCGGCAGGATATTCGGCAGGTCGCGCTTGTTCAGTTGCAGCACGTAGGGAATCTTGTTGAAGTCGTACCCGTGCTCTTTCAGGTTGGTCATCAGGTTATCGAGCGCTTCGATATTGGCATCCATGCGCTCCTGCTGCGAGTCGGCGACAAACACCACACCATCCACGCCGCGCAGAATCAGCTTCCGGCTGGCATCGTAGAAGACCTGTCCCGGCACCGTATAGAGGTGAATGCGTGTCTTGAACCCGCGCACCGTCCCCAGATCCAGCGGCAAAAAGTCGAAGAAAAGGGTGCGATCCGTCTCCGTGGCGAGCGAGATCATCTTGCCCTTTTGCTGTTCGGCGGTCTTCTGAAAGATGAACTGTAGGTTCGTCGTCTTGCCGCCCAGTCCGGCGCCGTAGTAGACGATCTTGCAGTTAATCTCGCGTGCTGCGAAGTTGATGAAACTCAAAAGACTTCCTCAAAAAATCCGGCGGAAAATGCTCTGGCATGCAGCCCAAAGCGAGTCTTTCCGCTTGGAAATCAAGAAAATATGTAATATCGGAGCCTGTTGGTTTTTATACCACATCGAGAGGTTGGGGCACAGGTTACCCACGTTACCGCAAAGCACCTAGGCGCTCGGTCAGCCTCTACGAGCCTACTTCGGCGACGGCAACGGATAATATCCCCGTTTCGCGACCACTTTCACATTCGGCCGGCGCACCCGGACCTCAATCTCCCGATATCCCCCGATTCCCTTTGTGCTATAGCCCAGCGTGTACTGGTTGCGCGCATCTCCAACGGCCTGGCTGTAGGCGCGTTCAATGTTGGCCTCCGTCAACTCGTTATAGACCGTTCCCCCGCCCGTCGCCGAAACGTACTTCGGAAGGATGTCGCTATAGCCGAGCAGAGCCCGCGTCTTAGGCAGGTGGATCCTTTGCAGCTTGTCGTAGACCGGAATGGCCGCGCCCTCCAGCCCGACCGCGTACATGGTGATATTCTGCGTCAGCAACACCTTCAACGTGTCCGAATAGCTGGCCTTCGACCCCAGCTCGCGCCCATCGCTGATCACGAAAAGAATCTTGCGATTGGTGCGATCGCGCTTGGCCAGATCCCGCGCCGCCATCAAGATCGCGTCGTTCATTACGTGCGCAACCCGAGGAGGCGTGCTGACTGGCGTAACCGGCGTATCAATCGGCATCCCGTTGATAATCGGCCCCTGCGGGCCCAGCGGACCGCTCGTCACCGGCGGACCGTTGTTTTCGCCGCTGTAGGTCCTTACTTCATTCAGTACCGCAGTCAATTGCCTGCCCACGGAGCCAAAGTCCGAAATCCGTCCCGCTTTGTCGCTGTAGGTATAAATCGCCACTTCGTCGAACGGGCTGAATGCCCCCTGCAACGCCGAGAGCGTTTGCTGCACCTTTTTCACCGCCACGTCCGGCATGCCCAGGTCTATGATCACGGCCGCGGAAAGTGCAAACGGATCGCTCGTAAAAAACTTCATCTGCTGCTTTTGGCCGTTTTCGTAGACTGAGAAATCCTTCGGCTGCAAGCCGTTCACCATGCGCCCGTCATTATCTTTCACCGTGACCGGCACCAGCACCAGGTTCGCGGTCGTCTTGATTGTGAAACCGACGTCTTCGCCCGTGTCAGCGTCTTTCGGAATGCTGCCGGCGGCCACCGTCTTGACGGGAGGCATGGGCGGAGGAGGCGTCGTCGAATTGTTTCCAGCGGCTGCATCGGTTGGGGAGTGAGGGAGCTCTCTTGACCCGCTGGTCACATTCTCACTGGCATCCGGCATCTGATCTTGCGCCTGCGCGGCGTCCTCTCGCGGGCTTGCCGCTTCGGGAGGCGGTATCGGCCGCGTCGCCGACGGCGCATCCGGAATCTCATCGGGCTTTTGTTGTGCAGCCAGACCAAGCGACAGCCACAAACTGACGCTCAAAACCAGTATCGTGCTTGCTTTCATCCGCATTCCTTTGGGCGCCTCTATATTACTCGTCATTCCAATTCACAAGAATTTGCCAAAGCCACGGCCAAGCCCATCCTCGAACGGTTGCGGGCGGGCATCCATCCGCACTCATTCTGATGCTCGTCCACGCCTCGCCGGTGCATCTAACCCTAGCAGCCCGTTACACGATAGACTAGCAAAGTCTCAAGATAAACGCCGATGCCGAAAACCTATTTCCGTCTTGATCTCATGATTGGTGCGCTCGCCTTGGCCCTCGGCTTGTTGCCATCCGCATACGCTCAGAGCTCGGCGCAGGCGCCTGCTTCGAATGCTCCCACCTCAAACTCCTCCACTCCCGGCGAGCACCGGCCGGATAACGCCCAATCCCCGCAAGACGAGACCACCACGACCCTCAAAGTCAACGTAGAGGTCGTTCAGCTCTTCTTCAACGTCAAGGACAAGCATGGCGCGCTCATCCCGAATCTAACCAAAGACAACTTCGATATCTTCGAGGATGGCAAGCCGCAAACCATCAAGTATTTCAAGGCCGAATCCGACCTGCCGCTCACGCTCGGCATCCTCATCGACACCAGCGGCAGCCAGCAGCGTGTGCTAGGGATGGAGCAGGAAGTCGGTGCGTCCTTCCTTGAAAACATCCTCCGGTCCAAAGACGAAGCCTTTGTCATCAGCTTCGACGTAGACATTAACCTGCTTCAGGATTTCACCAACTCCATCAGCCGCCTTCGCCACGCGCTCAACGACACCAAGATCAATACCGGCGGCGTGAGTTGCGCGGGAGGTCCCGTCGGCCCGCAGGGTCCCATCCCATGCTCTTCGACTGGTCCGCGCGGCACCGCACTCTATGACGCGGTTTATCTCGCTTCGCACGACGAACTGAGCCACGAAGTGGGACGCAAGGCTATGGTGCTGCTGACCGACGGCCAGGACGAAGGCAGCCGCCTCAAGATCAAAGATGCCATCGAGGCCGCTCAGAAAGCGGATGCGATCTGCTATGTGCTGCTGATCGCCGACCGTGGCTTTTACGGCTTCGGAGGCGGTTACTCTGGCGACTCGGAGATGAGGAAGCTCACCCAGGAAACTGGCGGCCGCGTCATCGACGTTGGCAATAAAATCGACAAGCTGCGCAAGGCGTTCGACGATATCGCCAACGAGCTCCGCAGCCAGTACAACATCGGATACACGCCTGCCAACACCGCCCGCGATGGCACCTTCAGAAAAGTTGAGATCAAATCCAAGCAAGGCGATTACAAGATCCAGTCGCGCAGCGGCTACTACGCCACAAAAGACCATGACTAGACTTTGACTTGTCATTCCGAGCCGCCCGGAGCCGACGGCGAGGATGAGGGAGGAATCTGCTCTTTTGAGGACTAGCAACGAAACGCGGCCCTACTGCGCGATTTGCGCGAAGTCCTCGACCGCAAACAACTGTCCATCGCGCTCCGCCACGCCGATGCCCGCCGAGTTCATGTCCGTGTCAAGAATGTTCGCCCGATGTTTCGGAGAACTCAGAAACTGCGAATTGATGAATTCCGTACTTGGCCCCTGCGTCACATTTTCCGAAAGCCAGCTGAAGTGCGCCCCGGCCCGCTTCACGCGCACCGAGAGACTGGCCTCGCCTTCAAACTGGTGCTGCGCCTCACGATGCTCCGCCATAACCGCCGCATGGCGCCGGGCGGCTTCCGCCAGCGATTCGTCCCATTGGAGGACGGCCAGACCTTGTGACCGCCGGGCCTGATTGACCGCCGCGAACAGCTCTCTTTCAGCCCGCACCGTTGCCGATTGGGCATGCGCAACCCCACAGAAAATCGTCAGCCCAATAAGAATCACTGCTGCCGGAGTCGCCGCCACACGGGTTCTAACTCGCATTAGTTTTCTCTCCCCACTAATCAGAACCCGTGCCTGCGGCGACCGCAAGTTACGTACGTTGCGAATTTGCTTACGCCGATTCTCCAGCTCCATTCCCATAGAATCATTCTCTGGTCATTGATCGACTGGTCATTCAACGTCTGCTCATTCAAACCCAGCCCTGGTAGCCAAGTTGCGCCACGGAGTCTTCATTATCAGCGACTGCCACCTAGCCGCCTGAAACGACGTAGACCGCATTATTATGCATGCATCGCACGTAGCTCAGAGATCATTTTTGACTGTGCAAGCAAGAAGAATGCAGAAGGAGAATCCAATGAAGGGAAATGGTCTGCAAGATAAGCGGGTGGTTGTGCTGGGTGGTTCGTCGGGTCTTCGGCCGATCTTTCACCGGAATCACAAACTTCAGCCCCGACCAAACGTCCGTCACTGCGCAAACTTTGATGTCCACCAAGCCCGCGCCCAGCCCACTATCCCGCACAATGTTCTCGGTGATATCCGTACTTACCCCCGAGCTTTTCTTCGGCCATGCAATCCAAAGCATCCCTGTGGGAGCCAGAGCTTGCGCCGCCGTCATCAATTCGTGCTCAAGTGCAGCGCGCGCTTTGACAAAAAAGAAAACAAAATCAAGAGCGCCGCGGGCAGGCTTCGCGGTCTGGCATTTGTCGAACGCGCTCCGCAGTTCCGCCATTACATCGGACGGCACGTGCATCAGCGCGATCCGAAATCCATCCTTGATTCCAAGTTTCTTCGCTAAAGGTGTTCCAGAGTATCCAGGCATAAATCAGCTACGAGCTATAAGCTGCGAGCTACGAGCAGACTAAAATCCAACCTCCGACAGAGATCCCAGACTTAGCGAAAAGTCACTGCCCACTGGTCACTGCTTAGGAGCGAAGTATCCCTTGCGTGTGCGCACCTTGAACCCCTTGCCTGGAGCCATGATCTCAATCGTGCGATATCGTCCATCCGCCATGAAATTCTCCGGTTTGTAAGCCAACGCGTACTGGCTGCGCAGTTCCTCCTGAATCGAGAGAAACGCATTCGAGACATCTCGCAGTTGGAAAGGAAAGAAAGACTGCCCGCCCGTAGCGTCGGCAATTCGCATCAGCACCTTGTCGCCCTGGCCCTTCATGCCGCTGATATTGGTGCTGATCGTGTACACGATCGCGTCCGCGCGTTGCGCCATATCGATTGCTTCCTCGCGCGTTACATGGCTGGCATTGTCTTCGCCATCGCTCAGCAGAATAATGGCGTTGCGCACCGGTCCGGTTTGCTCCTGCTTCATCAGCTTGTCGCGGCAGGCGAAGTAAAGGGCATCGTACATCGCCGTGCCGCCGCCCGCCCGCAGTTGTCGTATGCCAATCGAAAGCTTCTCAGTGTTATCGGTAAAGTCCTGCGTCACCTCTGGAGTCACGTCGAACCCAACCACGAAAGCTTTGTCATAGTGCGGACGAATCACCGAGTTCAGAAACTCGATGGCTGCTTCCTGCTCGAACTTGAACCGGTCGCGCACCGAATTGCTGGCATCGATCAGAAGCCCTACCTGGAGAGGCAAATCGGTCTCGCTGCGGAAACTGCGCAACTCCGCGGGCTTCCGGTCGTCAAGAACCTTAAAGTCATTTTTCTGCAGGTCCTTGATATAACGTCCATGCTTGTCGGTGACGGTAAACACCACACGCACTTCGTCGACCGTCTTATGGATGGTCGTGATGGATTCGTTTTCAGGATTATTGGGATTGTCCGTCGCAGCAGGAGCTTGTCCTGCCGTCGCTGGAGGCGCCTGCGCGGGAGTTGTTGCTGGAGCCGCTTGCGCTGGAGTTCCGAGCGCGGGCGCCGGAGCCGCGCTGCTATTAGACTGAGGCTCTGCGGTCGCGGGCTCAGCCGTCGTTTGCCCGACGCAAACCGCACCAGTGCCGGCCAACGCGCCGGCAAGAACAAGGATCGACAGAAACAGAGCAATAGAGGATTTCATCAGGATGGCCCCATTATAGCCGCAGCGCTTTGAACCCTGCGATGAGTGCAACATGTCAGTGGTGGCTCAGTTTGAATTTGTTTTGAAAGGGCACGGCTTTCACAGTTTGCTGGAAAACTCACTTTCGAGTCGGTTCTGCGAAGGGCACGAGTTCCACTCGTGCGGCTAACCTGCTCAAAATAGATTTGCGCTTCAGCGCCTGAGGGCGGCTTCTGGCGCTTAAAATGACTTTTTTCGCAACCTCTTTTAGCCGTGCCGCAACTGCCCCAAAATCAATCGCGGCTTCTAGCCGCCGGGGAATGTGTTTTTCAAACTGCACCACTACCAGCAACTCAATTTGACAGCGAACGCCCCGCGTCTTTGCCTACCTCCCGCTCGCGCTTTCCAGACTTGCGAGCAGCGATTCCAGTTCCGGTGGAAGCGGCCGGCGAAACTTCATCTCTTGCTCAGTTTTAGGATGCGTCAACTCAAGCTCCGCCGAATGCAGAAAATTTCGGGATAGCGCCAGCGTCGCCGGCATGCCTGCCTTCCGCACCTTGTTCGATTGCGACTTCAGCTCGCCCGGCGCTCCATAGAGTGCATCGCCCACCACCGGATGCCCCAGCGATGCCATGTGTACGCGAATCTGGTGCGTCCGCCCGGTTTCGATCTTCACTTCGAGCAAAGCAAATTTGCCATAAGGAGAGTCGACCTTTCGCGTCACGACGTAATGCGTCACCGCGTCGCGTCCGCCCGCGCCTCGTGTCGTCATGCGAGTGCGGCGCTGGGAGTGCCGGCTGATCGCCGTCTGAATTGTCCCGCGATCTTTTTTCGGCCAGCCATGCACCAGCGCGAGGTAAGTCTTATGCACCTCGCGCGCGCTGAATTGCTTCGCCAGCCGCCGATGCGCTTCGTCGTTCTTGGCTACCACCATCAGCCCGCTGGTCGCGCGATCCAGCCGATGCACAATCCCCGGCCGCAGCTCTCCGCCCACGCCCGACAAAGTCTGGAAGTGATGCAGCAGCGCGTTCACCAGCGTTCCACGATTGCGCGCATCATCGGTCGCGCCCGCCCCGGCGTGCACCATCATCCCGGCGGGCTTATTGACCACCGCCAGATCGTCATCTTCGTAAACAATGTCGAGCGCAATCTCCTCCGCCATCGCGCGCAGCGGCGGGGCATGGGGCGGGGCTGTAATGGTGATCCGCTCATCGCCTCGCAAGCGCAGCGAGGCCTTTGCCGCCGCGTCATTGACCAGCACCTCGCCGCGCTCAATGAGTTGCTGAACGCGAGCGCGGCTGACTTCAGCGATTTGAGACGCGAGATACTGGTCGAGCCGCTGGCCCGCATCGTCCGAAGAAACGGTAAGGATGAGAGGAAAATCAGTCATTTAATGGAACGCAAAATGAACATCAATGATGGAGCGCATTGAAGCGCCGATCCGACTGACGGAGCGCCGGTGCGGCGAGGGAAATCGAGACCAAGCCAGAAGGCGGGAACGACCGGAAAATAGCTAATATCCTACGACCCTGTCTTCTGCGGTCTCAGCGATGGTTCGACGCTAGGCGTCCCGCTCTTCAGCCACCAGATAATGCCGCCGCCAATTACCAGACAAATCGAAATCAGCTGCGTCCCGCTCATCAGCCCGCCAAAAACCACGCCGCGGCCTTCATCTCCGCGCAAAAACTCTATAAAGAAGCGTTCAACTCCGTAGAGCATGATGAACGTCGCAAACACCTGCCCGTCGAATTTCTTGCGCTTCAGCAGCCACATCAGCAGCACGAAATTGAAGAACTCGGCCGCCGCCTCGATGAGTTGCGTGGGCTCGATCCTCACGCCAAGCGGAGTATCGCTCACCAGGTTCGCCAACGGATTGTGGAACGTGACGCCCCAAAAATGATCTGTCGGCTTGCCGTAGCAGCACCCCGCCGCAAAGCATCCGAAGCGCCCCAGCACGTGGCCAAACGCCAATCCAGGAGCAGAGGCATCTACGGTTCGCAGTGGCGGCATGTGGTGTTTGTGCATGTACCAGGCGCCGATCGCCAGCGCGCCGAGCAATCCGCCGGAAAAAACTCCTCCCGCCTGAAGCGTGCTGATGCTGAAAATCTCACGCCAGTTATGGGAGTAGCTACTCCAATCGTTGATCACGTAGAGAATCTTGGCTCCGACGATGCCGGCCAGCACCATGAAGATGCCGAGATTCCAGGCATCATCGCCGTTGATGCCCTGCTTTTCTGAATTGCGCACGCTGATCCACAGCCCGAGCAACACGCCGGTTGCGACCAGTACGCCGTAAGTAGGCAGATAAAAATTGCCAATCTGAAAGAGTCGTGGAAACACGCTAGTTTAGATGCTCCGGATGCAAGCTAAGTGACAGAGAAGAGTCTAGCAGAGAGGAAAGGTCTGAGGTCTTAGGCATCAGGTCTCAGGTGTCAGGAAAAGCGCCTTTACCCTTGCTTGTGGGGCCAGCGAAAGGCCGCAACTCCCACCCAACAGCCTGCGGCCAGAGCTGCCAAGCCAAGTGCGGTCTTGTGGGAGATGTCCGACGAAAAAACAAGAAACGCGCCGACCAGAAATATGCCGCTTAGCGGCAGCCTTACGAGATGCGCAAAGTCTCGGATTGGGGCGGGAGAGGCTGAGAGCTTTTTTGCGATGATCTGACTTGCGCGCAGACCCTCCGCAGGGCCGAGGCTGTGTTGCACATCTATAAATTGCTGTTCCCACTCCTCACGAGACTGTCCTTGGCGGTCCGTCATGAGAGGTTTGCCTGACACCTGAAGCCTGACACCTAAGGCCTGAGACCCGAGACCTAACGCCTGACACCTGAACTACAAAAGCCGGCCCACGTGGCCGTGTGGTGGGCCGAGAATGAACCCGTCTCAGACGGTGGGAACCCGCCGCGACCCATTAGGCTTTTCCGCATGGCGGAACGTAGCACACCGGATCTATGTATGCGAGTCGAGTCCCCGTTCATTCGGCATTGGTTCAAAAATCGGTTGCCACCATCACCAACCTTGCAGGCCGGCTTTTTCACCTTTGATGCTAGGAAACTGCGGAGAGATTCGCAAGGGGAAAGCACAAAATAGTTGGCAGAAGGTTTGCTAGGGCGAGTGTTTCCAAAATGGATCGGACGGGGAGCGGCGTTACCTTTGAGTTAGCTGGAGGTCGGGGTATCTTGCAAAACCTCGTCGAGCGCGCTTGCCAGCTTCGTAGTCCGTTGCCGCGCTTCCGGAGTGCGCGTCTCCATGCTCTTCTTCATCATGTGGAATTCGTCCGCGATGTTTAACGCTGCCAGCACCGCCAGCCGCACGGAATCGACCGTCGCCGTTTGCTCCGACACCGCCCGCATCTTGCCGTCCACATATTCCGCCAGCTTCAGAATGTAATCTGCATCGGAGCCCCTGAGGTTGTACACCTGGTCGAAAATTTCGACCCGGACACTTCCATTCGCTGAATCCTTCGTCGGAGCTTGTTTC
>JBAVYO010000082.1:0-7036 GCA_049698855.1 Terriglobales bacterium | reverse complement strand
GGGCGGGTTTCCACGACTGTGCCTCTGCCCATCCCAATTTGGAACTCCATTCATCACAAACTCAATGTGTCCTACGTCATAGACAATTCAAGAGAATAAAGAAAAAATTGTTCCAGCACTGCGACCGGAATCGAGCAGCATCGGTAGAAATAATAGAAAGAAATCAGCCGTCTGCGCTCACGCATTAAGTGGGCCAGGGAAGTGAAATGTGGGGAGCAAAATGTGGGGGAACAAAGGCAAGTAGAGCGAAATTCCATTCCAACCAGTGCGTAATCAAGACTTTAACGATAACTCATTGCGAATCAAGACTTTGGAAAACGTCATCGCTAAAGTCTTGATTCCAATAGACCGGGGGAGGGGGGTTACCTAACGGGAGTTGCTGGCGAGCCGCGCACCAACGATTCTCGCTCTGCAATTCGAGAAAGGCAGTAGCCAGTCAGGACGACTTTCCACCGCGAGTTGCACGCAGCAACCGTCGCCTGAAGCTCAGGAATGATTTCTGCCCGGCCAGTTCCGCCAATCGTTCGCGTTTTTCTTCTAAAGGCATATTCGCATTCAGAAGCTGTTGCCGGAGTTTTCCGATGTGCTTCACAAACGACGCCCATTCCGGCCCGAATTGCCGCTCCAAGTCCCGGCGCAGGCGTGCTGCCAAGGCGGGACTGTTTCCGCCGGTAGAGATCGCAATCTGTAGCGGCCCGCGGCGCACCACAGCAGGATAGAAAAAGTCGCAGTGCTCGGGATCGTCCACGGCATTGCAAAGTACACCCCAGGCCTGGCAGGCGCGAAATACAGTTCTGTTGGTTTCAGCGGAATTGGTGGCGGCCACTACAAGAAAAGCACCTCGTACATCTCGATCTGAAAAAGCCCGGCGCCGCCAAGCCAGTTTGCCAGACCGCGCTTTCTCGCGAATCCCGCGAACTGCCTTTGGGGCCACGACAACGACCTGTGCGCCGTGGTGCAGCAAGCCGGCAGCCTTCGCAGCCGCGATTTCTCCCGCGCCGACGACGACGCAGGTGCGCCCTTCGAGTCTGAGCATGATGGGGAAGCAAGTCATGTAATCTCCGGCAAAGTTCTACGGCCATGGTATCCGAGAAATCAGAGAGATGTTAAGTTGTTTATTTATAGATAGTTACAGTCATAGCACCTCACAAGGATTGGTGATACAGCTCACATCACAGGCCCTCATTTGTCGACTACATTGATCGTGTATGTCTGGTATCAAAATGGCAGCCGCCCCACCTCTGTCCGTAGCATCGAGGCGACGCATGGGAGGTGCCTGATGCCCGACGACCAGCCCAAAGCCAAACTGCTCGCCGAACTCGAAAAAGGGCCCTGGCCGAGCTTTGTGAAGGAAATCAAGTCGGCTGGCCAGACCAGCGCCAGCGCACGTGACCTTCTCGGTCAATTGGAACTTTCCTACGAAGAGAAAAAGGGACATTGGAAGCACGGCGGCCTGGTCGGCGTACTCGGCTATGGCGGCGGCGTCATCGGACGCTACAGCGATGCCGGGGATCAGTTTCCCGACGTCGCCCATTTTCACACTTTACGCGTTAATCAACCGGCCGGCTGGTTTTATACAAGTGACGCGATACGCACGATCTGCGACATATGGGAGCGCCACGGCTCCGGGCTTACCAACATGCACGGGGCGACCGGCGACCTGATTTTGCTTGGCACCCACACTTCCGAACTGGAGCCGACATTTCAGGAGTTGGCGAAGGCTGGCTTCGATCTGGGCGGTTCGGGATCGTCGTTCCGCACACCGTCCTGCTGCGTCGGCATGGCTCGCTGCGAATGGGCGTGTTATGACGCGATGAAGCTGTGTTACGACCTGACCATGGCTTATCAGGACGAAATGCATCGTCCTCCATTCCCTTATAAGTTCAAGCTCAAATGCTCGGCGTGCCCGAATGACTGCGTGGCGTCCATTGCCCGGTCAGACCTTTCGATCATCGGCACGTGGAAAGACGAAATCGAGATCGACGAGAACGCGGTGGCAAACTACGCCTCCGCTGGCGTCGATATCCAGAAAGATGTTTGCGATCTCTGCCCCGGCAAGTGCATGGAATGGGATGGCAAGACGCTCGGCATTGAAAATCACGAATGCGTCCGCTGTATGCACTGCATCAACGTCATGCCCAAAGCGCTGCGCCCCGGCAAGGAGCGTGGAGCCGTCATCATGATCGGCGGCAAGGCTCCCATCATGCAGGGAGCGCTGCTGTCTTCTGTTTTGATTCCCTTCGTCGCAGCGGATGAATTGCTGGACACGATCAAAGAGTTGCTCCGGCGTATCTGGGATTTCTGGGACGAGTACGGCAACAACCGGGAGCGCGTTGGAGAAACGATTCAGCGCGTGGGGTTGCCGGCGTTTCTCGATGGCATTGGACTTGATCCTGTGCCAGAGATGGTTTCCGCGCCCCGCGATAATCCCTACATTTTCTATCAGGCACGCAAGGACGGTGAGAAATGAGCGCCACATCCGAACCTCGCCTCACCGACATCGGGCCGCCACATTACGAGAAGTATCTGCATCCGCTGATCAAAAAGAATTACGGCCAGTGGAAGTATCACGAGAATCTGGCTCCCGGCGTCTATTGCCATGTTGCGGAGTCGGGTGATCGGATCTACACGGTGCGCGCTGGTACGCCGCGGTTGCTGAGCATTCAGACCCTGCGGATTTTTGCCGATTTAGCCGATAAATACTCTGGCGGGTATTTGCGTTTCACCAGCCGTAACAATCTGGAATTTTTACTCGATGATCCCGCCCGAGTCGAACCACTGAAGCAGGAACTGATTGCTCTGGGATACCCGGTTGGCGGCACGAATAACGCCATCAGCAACATCGTGCACACGCAGGGATGGATCCACTGCCATTCCTCGGCCACCGACGCTTCGGGCTTGGTGAAGTGCGTGATGGACGCGGTCTACGATCGCTTCACGCACGAGGATCTGCCAGCGAAATTGCGGATCGCTGTGGCTTGTTGCCTGAACATGTGTGGCGCGGTGCATTGTTCCGACATTGCCATCCTGGGCGTTCATCGTCTTCCTCCAAAGATTCAGCCCACACTGGCCAAAGTATGCGAGGTTCCGACTCTGATCGCGGCCTGCCCGACCGGAGCGATTCGTCCGGCAACGGTGGACGGCAAGAATACCGTCGCAGTGGTCGAACAACAGTGTATGTACTGCGGTAATTGCTACACCGTTTGCTCCGCCATGCCGATGAACGATGCCGACAACGACGGCGTGTCGATCTGGGTGGGAGGCAAGGTGAGCAATGCGCGCAGCACGCCGAAGTTTTCCAAGCTGGCGATTCCGTTCATCCCCAACAATCCTCCGCGCTGGCCCGAAGTGGTTGAGGCGGTGGTGAAGATTGTGGAGGTCTATGCCAGCCACGCGCGCAAATACGAGCGCATGGGCGAGTGGATTGAGCGCATTGGCTGGCCGCGTTTCTTCAAGCTCACCGGATTTGAATTTACGCGCTATCACATCGATGACTTTAAGCATGCGGCGCTGTCGTATGCACGTTCGGCACACGTTCGGTATTGAAGCACATCCTCCACTCCTCCCCCTGCAAGGAAGTTGGCGTATGGGGTTATTCAAGGACGTCAAGAAACCGGTCATTCGAGAGGTGGTGGCGGGTGCAGCCGAGGTTAGCCCGCTGCGTCCTCACTTTGTGCCCAAAGCCCCGCCCTGTGCTGGCGCCTGCCCCAATGGAAACGAAATCCGCGACGTGATGGTGACCATCGCGCAAGCCGAAGCCTACGGCTTGACGCGCGAGCAGGCATTGGAACGAGCCTGGAACCGCGTGGTGGAACGCAATCCTTTTCCAGCGATCACCGGCCGAATCTGCCCCCATCCTTGCGAATCTGCGTGCAACCGTAGCGCGAAGGATGGATCAGTGGCGTTCAACGCGATCGAGCGCGTGATTGGGGATTTTGGGATCGCTAACAAGCTGAAGCTCTCGCGGCTCGCCATTCAACTACGCGCGGAAAAAATTGCCGTCATTGGCGCCGGTCCAGCTGGATTGTCCTGCGCCTATCAGTTAGTTCGGCGAGGATACTCGGTCACCGTCTTCGAAACCATGAACGAGGCGGGAGGGATGCTCCGCTACGGCATTCCGGAATTCCGCTTATCGCGAGAAGTTATCGATGCGGAGATTGGGCGCATTCTCGATCTGGGCGTTGAGCTGAAGTGCAACTGCGCGGTGGGGAAAGACATTTCTCTGGAACAACTCCGTCAGGAATACGCAACGGTTTTCACTGGCATTGGCGCGCAAGAAGGAATCAGGTTGGGCTTGCCGGGCGAGGACGCTTCCAATGTTCTGAGCGGAGTTAGCTTCCTGAAAAGCGTTCACGAAGGGAAGAAGACTGACGCGGGCGACAAGGTAGTTGTAGTAGGCGCAGGCGGGACGGCGTGCGATGTGGCTCACGTCAGCAAACGTCTGGGTGCGGAAGTCACGATGGTGGGCCTGGAGATGACTGCCGCGAGGTCCGCCGAGAGCGCACAGAAGGAAGGCGTGCGTATTGAATATCCCGCCATGCCGTTGGAGATACTGCGGCGAAACGGGCAAGCAACCGGAGTGCGTTTCATCCGCGTAAAACCGGAACCAATCGAGGGGAACGCTTCACACGCAGTGCCAATCGCGGGAAGCGAATTTGACCTGGAAGCAAGCAGCGTCATTATTGCCACCCGCCAGCGCCCGGACTTCCGGGGTCTGGAAATTCTCACCAACGGCAACGGCACGATCAAAACTGATGAATGGGGCCGAACAGCCGTGGATGGAGTCTTCGCCGGCGGCGATGTTGCCGGTCTTGGGATGGCCACCGCTGCCATCGCCCAAGGCCGCTTGGCAGCTGAGGCAATCGATGCGCGTCTCCAGGGACGAGCGCTGGCAAAGCCACCCGCGCCGCCTGTCATCACGGCTGAGAAAATTAAGCTCGATTGGTATCCCGCTGCGCCGCGCTATGACGCGCAACACGCCTCTTTTACCGGGCACCCAATCGTCGGCGAAATCGACCTTGGTGTAACCCACGGCTTAACCGAACATGAAGTGCTGGAAGAGGCCAAGCGCTGCATGTCCTGTGGTATGTGCATGGATTGCGAGACCTGCTGGATGTATTGCAGCAACAACTGTTTTGTAAGGCTGCCGAAAGGCGAACACAGCAAGATCAAGCTCGAAGTCTGCAACGGATGCAAGAAGTGCGCGGAAGCATGCCCGAGCGGCTATATCGAGATGAGTTAACCAACCAACGAACACTGGGGATGAACTGTGCCTGTATTTGAGATCAACGGAAGAAAATACGAAGTAGATGAAGACGGTTTCTTGCAAGAACCGGAACGCTGGAATCACGAAGTGGCCACGGACTTTGCCGGTACCGAGGCCATCACCGATCTGACCGAGGAGCACTGGAAGGTCATTGACTACATTCGCAATTACTACCTGGAGTTTGGGGTCGCGCCCATGATCCGGAAACTTTGCAAAGAGACCAATCACAAACTGAGCGAGATCTACAAACTGTTTCCGTCCGGGCCAGCCAAAGGTGCATGCAAGCTGGCTGGGCTGCCGAAACCGGCGGGTTGCGTGTAGAAGTTATGGACGCTGCCGAGACCATCCTGGAGCTTTGGATTGCGCGGACGGCGGAGTCTTATCCACGTCACGCAGTGATTCTTCTGAGCAAAGAACAGGATCCGTTTCGTGCTCCGGTGGCTGCTACGCTGCGCCAAGGCCTGTTGCGTTTATTGCAGGAATTATCGGGCGAGATGAGTGCGACGGCCATCGATGACGCTCTCGATCCGATTATCCGGCTGCATGTGGTGCAAGGCCTCGCTTCGGAAGACGCTGTGCGATTTGTCTCTTTGCTCAAACCCATTCTCCGGGAATTGGCGGCGGAAAGAGACTCGGCGGTCCTTAATCGAAATATTGATGGCGGCGTGATCTATGAGGTCGAGATCGACGATGCCAGGATTGGCGTCGCCAGAATTAACGACGGCAAGATCGACGGGCTCGCAGCCATGGCAGCGGACAAGTACGCACAGTGCCGCCAGCAATTGGCTCAAATTCGGACGAACGAAATCCATCGCATGAACCATGTGCAACAGCGCATGCGCGCGAGGCGACCGGCATGAAGGCCTTTACGCCGCTGCTGGGCGTCTTCATGCTCGTTGCATTTGCTCTCCTTGCGGGGCATACGCATGCCGGTCTTGCTTTGCTTACCCTCTTCATTCCATATGCGGCCCTCGCGGTCTTCCTCGTTGGCGTCTGCTACCGTGTGGTGCGCTGGGCATGGACTCCGGTGCCGTTTCGCATTCCCACCACTTGCGGCCAGCAGAAGTCGCTGCCATGGATCAAGTCTGCGCCGCTCGATAACCCAAGCACCGGGTGGGGCGCATTCCGCCGCATGGCATTGGAAATTCTTCTGTTCCGATCGCTCTTCCGCAACGACCGCGCGCGAATGCACGATCATCGGCTTGTGCTTGGAGAAGACCGATATTTATGGCTAGGAGCTCTGGCATTTCATTGGTCGTTGCTGGTGATTCTGCTTCGGCATCTGCGTCTTGTGATTCAGCCAGTTCCGGATTTGTTGAGTGCGCTTGAGGGACTTGACGGCTTCTTCGAGGTTGGAACTCCATCGCTCTACATGTCGGACGTGGTCATCGTCGCCGCACTCGTCTACCTTGCCGTGCGGCGATTTCGCAATCCGTTAGTGCGTTATATCTCTCTGCCAATCGACTACATGGCTTTGTTTCTGCTGTTGGGAGTCGTCGCTTCCGGACTGTTCATGCGCTTTGTTTTCCGCGTAGACGTGGTGGCGATCAAGCAGTTTGCGCTTGGACTAGCGGTGTTCCATCCCGTCGCTCCAGCCGCTCCCGCTCCAATGTTCCTGGTCCACTTGCTCCTGGTCAGCTCCCTGGCTGCGTATTTTCCGTTCAGCAAGCTTATGCACATGGGCGGAGTGTTTCTGAGCCCCACGCGCAATCTCGCAAACAACAGTCGCAGCCGACGCCACGTCAACCCCTGGAATTATCCCGTTAAGAC
>JBAVYO010000081.1:0-1764 GCA_049698855.1 Terriglobales bacterium | reverse complement strand
GACGATGCTGGCGTTCCATGCGCCTCCGGAGGCGGTAATAAGGCCGGTGACGAGAAAGGGAAAGATTCCGGGGAGGATCAGCTTTTGCCAGCGCTCCCAGCCGTGGATGCCGAAGACGTTGGCGGCTTCTTTGAGATCGGTGGGTATAGCCATGGCACCGGCGATCACATTGAACAGGATGTACCACTGCGTGCCAAGCAGAAGCAGGACGATAGAGCCGATGCCGAGCCCTCCGCCAAGGCGGATGAGGACGAGCAGAACCACGGGAAACAGCGCCGTAGCCGGGACAGAAGCGGCGATCTGGGCGAGGGGCTGCGCGATGCGCGCCAGACGCGGGCTGAAGCCGATGGCAACGCCAGCCGGGATGGTCCAGAGAGCGCCGAGGATAAGCGCGGCGTTGACGCGGAGAAAAGTCGCACCCAGCCCAAGGCCGATTTCGCGAAATTCGGCGCCGTGCAGACCGACCAGAATGAGCACGACCCGGACCACGGCATATCCGATGGCGACGAGCATAACGACGCCGAGAACGCGCCAGAGCCACAACGCCGTACGGCTTTCATCTGACGATTGCACGCGAACTTCGTTTTGGTCCGCGAAGTAGTGAACCATCTGCTCGCGAAGCGGGCGAACGGCGCGCTTGCGCAGATACGCCATTCCTCGCGACCGGCGCAAGAAGTCGAGCACCCACGAGGTTGGGGCGCTGGTGCTTTCAACCTGCTCGAATTTGAATTTTTCAGCCCACGCGATTACGGGGCGCCAAATGATCTGATCCATGAGGACGATGACCGTAATCATGGTGGCGATGCCGAGCAGAATGGAACGCGTGTCACCGTTGTCGGCGGCGGCCTGCAGGTAGGAGCCGAGTCCGGGGAGGCGGAAGTCGGTGAATTGTTCGCAGGCCATGAGGAAGAACCATGCTCCGGCAACCGACATCATGGAATTCCAAACGAGGCCGATGGTGGCGAACGGCAGTTCAATCTGAAGGAAACGTTGCCACCAGTTGAAGCGATAAATTGTGGCGGCTTCGCGCATCTCGCGGGGAATGCTCTTAAGAGAAGCGTAGAAGCTGAAGGCCATGTTCCAGACCTGGCCGGTGAAGATGAGGAGGACGGCACCGAGTTCGACGCCGATCTGACGGCCGGGGAAAAGCGCGGCCATGGCGAGCATGACGCCGGGGAGAAAGCTGAGAACGGGAATCGATTGCAGGACGTCGAGCAGCGGGATCATGAAGCGCTCAGCGCGCGGGCGATAGGCCGCGACGTATCCATAAACGAGTGCGAAAATCAGGCTGAGAAAATAGGCGAGGGCGATGCGCAGCAGAGAATATCCGGCATAGATGGGGAGCGCGCCCAGGCTGCGGCTGATTTCGACTTGCGGCCGATACGGACCTAACCAGTTGCGGCCGACTTCCACCACGCCATAAAAAAGCGCCAGCCCGGCGGAGAACATAATGAGATCGGGCAGACTGGCGACGCTGGGGAGCGGCAGCAACGACCAGATGCGAACCGGAGAGCGAAAACGGATTCGGTCGGGACGCCGGAAGGTAGGACGTTTCAAGGTTGGAAGTTTCAAGGCTGCACCGGTGAAGTGGGCGGATGAGGCTCAGAAACCGGCTCGGCGAGGATCAGGCGATGCGACTCGCGATCATAGTCGAAGATTTCAGCGTAGCGGCCCCAATTCATCGCAGTCTCAAACTGGCGCTCCACTTCGTCCTGGCTGAAGTGCTCATCGAGAATGTCGTAGAAAAATTCTTCGGGGATGGAG
>JBAVYO010000080.1:0-18533 GCA_049698855.1 Terriglobales bacterium | reverse complement strand
GCGCAGCGCCATTGTGTCCGGCAGAGCGCGGCGAGATGGGCGTCGAGCGCGGCATGCGAGCAAATTTGGAGGTGAACGGGCTTTGGAGCGAAAGCCGTTCAGTCCCACATCCTTGTTTAGTAAATGATCTCACCCAATTCACCGGTTCGCCAAACGGGTTTTGCCGTATGCAGGGACGCGGTATGTGCCAACTTGATCGCGCAGAATCAGGGACCGGGTCGAGTAGGGATGTTTCGACTCCGCCGACGCTTCACTTCGTGAAGCCTCGGCTGCGCTCAACAAGACAGGGAGCGCAGAGGCATCGACAAGGACATCCGTTGAGGAGTCAGCAACGGCAAGGCCCCGACTCCGCAGGTGCAAAACATTGCTCCCACACGCTCCGGAAGCCAGTTTCCAGCTTGCTTTTGCGCGAGCCAGAAGTCATCATTAGCGACGGTGTAAGTGGCCGAGTGAATCCGGGAGCGAACGAATGAACCAGGGCTTTGGAGTTAGGGCATCAGCTGTCGCAGCAGCTATCGTTGGCATTGCAATTGGGATTGCATTTTTCATCGGAGGCATCTCGTCTCCCGCGTCCGCGCAAGGACGCACCGAATCGACGTTCAACGGGCACAGAATCATCTACCCCCAATCGAGCATTCCGCAGCCTGGACGCCATCATACGAACTATTTCTTTGTCGACTCCGATACACCGCAAAGCGGACCGCCCAGCGGAGTTGAAACTCCTGGCTCGCTTGCCTGCGTGTACCAGTTGGTGAGCGGACCTGCGGGTTGTCCGGTGGCAACCAGCACCGCAGTGCCCAGCGGCGGGTGGGGCGCGATCGCCATCGTCGACGCCGGCTACTATCCAACTGCGGAGTCTGACCTGGCTGCATTTTCGAGCTACTACGGAATTCCGCAGGCCGACTTTACGCAGGTCTGGCCTGGCAAGAAGCGGCCCGAAGTGGAAACCGGCTGGGAGGGTGAAGAAGCGCTGGATATCGAGTGGGCGCATGCCATGGCGCCGCAAGCCAAACTGTACCTGGTGGTCTCGACCCTGTGCCAGACGGGCACTTGTGCGACTGACCCCACCTGGGAGGCCGTGACACTGGCCGCCACTCTGGTGAAGGAAGCCGGGGGCGGCGTAGTTAGCATGAGTTGGGGCGATCCGGAGTGGAGTGGCGAGTTGTCGTACGACAGGTACTTCACAAGCGACCATGCCGTTTTTTTCGCGGCTAGTGGCGATAGTGGTTTGAACAACAGCCTTTATCCCGGCGCATCGCCGAAAGTTGTTTCGGTGGGAGGCACACATATCAATCGCGATTCGAATGGCAATTACGTAGACGAGGCCTACTACACCGGCGGCGGTGGCGGCGACCTCAGCCCCTATGAGCCCCGGCCAAAATATCAGAACGGCGTTTCCAGTGTCGTTGGTACGCAGCGCGGATATCCCGACGTGGCGTCCGATTTCTGCTGCGCGCCCATTTACCTCAATGGAGGATGGTACTCAGTTGGAGGTACGAGCTGGGCGTCACCCACATTCGCTGGGATTGTGAATGCGGCCGGCACCAAGGCGAAGGGAAGTACGGCCGAGCTGAACATGATTTATAAAGTGCTGGCGAATCCGACGGAGTACTCCGCCGATTTCTACGATATTACGAAAGGCGATTCGCGCTGCACTGTAGGCTTCAATCAGTGTGCGGGTATCGGCTCGGCACGAACTTACGCGGGCAAGTAAGAGCGAGGCGCGAGAACTGCCGAATGTGAATGTGCGCTGGGTCAATCGTTCAGTCACGGCGGCATCCGCGAAAACATCCGCTAAAATAGAAACAGCGACGGGCCGTCGTTTGTTGACGGGATTAATTCCCGCGGATTGGTTTTTGCAACTGCGAGAGTGGCGGAATTGGCAGACGCACCAGACTTAGGATCTGGCGGGTAAAACCGTGGGGGTTCGAGTCCCCCCTTTCGCACCATCTAAGTAAGGGCCGATGTCGGATCGGCCCTTTTCCCGTTGTGCCTAATTTTGTGCCCACCCGTTTATTTTCCCGCCGCAAGAAGGGTGAAGACCAACGGTGCGTGACAGGACGCGTATCTTGTTGGCAACTACGCGATCGCCGGCGCCATTTCGGACGCTATGATTTCATCGGCCGCGCCTGCGAATTGTTGTAGGACCTCGCGCACATGGAAGGTGCTACCACCTATGAGTTCCTGTGCAATCACTTCGTGTTGCCCCATTTCCAGTTGCGAATCTCCGGAAGATCCTTCCCGTGTCGATCGATGTATTGCTTATGCTCGATAAGTTTGTCTTGCATTTGCTGCTTCAGATAATTTCCCTGTACACCCACCTGCGGCACACGATCGATCACATCCTGTACAAGATGAAACCGGTCCAATTTGTTCTGTACTCTCATGTCAAACGTGGTTGTGATCGTGCCTTCCTCTATATATCCACGCACATGCTGATTCTGGTTGGTACGGCGATAGGTCAAGCGGTGTATCAACCAGGGGTAGCCGTGAAAGGCAAAGATGATGTGCTTGTCCTTGGTGAAAAGGGCGTCATAGTCAGTCTCGCTCAACCCGTGTGGGTGGTCGCTCTTCGGCTGGAGCTTCATCAGATCGACAACATTGACTACCCTGATTTTCAGCGCAGGCAGAGCCTTTCGTAGGATAGAAACGGCGGCTAGGACCTCGAGCGTCGGTGTGTCTCCACAACAGGCCATCACGACGTCCGGCTCACCACCCTGGTCGTTACTCGCCCACTGCCAGATGCCAACTCCTTCGGTGCAATGCACGATCGCGGCGTCCATAGTTAGCCATTGCGGCAGCGCGTGCTTCCCGGCAATCACCACATTGACGTAATGCCGGCTGCGCAGGCAGTGATCGACGACGGACAGGAGGCAATTGGCGTCGGGCGGCAGATAAACGCGCGCGATGCTGGCCTTCTTGTTGACGACGTGGTCGATGAAGCCGGGATCCTGATGTGTGAAGCCATTGTGATCCTGCTGCCAGACGTGGGAGGCCAGCAGATAATTCAGCGATGCGATCTTGCGCCGCCATGGCAGCTGCGATGTCACCTTCAGCCACTTGGCATGCTGACTGAACATGGAGTCGACGATCCGTATGAAAGCCTCGTAACTGTTGAAGAGTCCGTGCCGCCCGGTGAGCAGATAGCCTTCGAGCCACCCCTCGCATTGATGCTCGCTGAGCATCGAGTCGAGCACGCGCCCAGCGGGCGCAAGGAACTCGTCGTCGCTTTGCCGCCTGGCGTCCCATTGGCGGTCAGTCACTTCGAAGACCGCTTCCAATAGGTTTGATACGGTCTCATCGGGACCAAAAATCCGGAAGTTTCGCTGTTCCTGATTAAGCTTCGCAACATCGCGGAGGAATGCGCCCAGCACATGGGTGTCTTGCGCCTCAATAGCTCCGGGAGTGGTCACCGACAGGGCATGATTACGGAAGTCCGGCATGCGTAAGTCACGCAGCAGGATTCCACCATTGGCGTGGGGATTGGCGCCCATGCGGCGATCCCCTTTCGGCGCGAGTTCCGCCAGTTCTGCCTTGAGGCGGCCGTTCTTATCGAACAACTCCTCCGGACGATAGCTCTTCATCCAACTCTCGAGTTGCGCGACGTGCTCTGGATGCGCTGGATCGACGAGGATTGGCACCTGGTGCGACCGGAACGTTCCTTCGATCTGGAGGCCATCGACTACTTCGGGGCCAGTCCAGCCCTTGGGCGACTTTAGGACGATCATGGGCCAGCGCGGTCGCGTTGTGTCACTGTGTCCCCGCGCGTTGCTCTGAATGTTCCGTATATCCTCGATAGCCCCGTCCAAAGTCTTAGCCATAGCCTCGTGCATCAGGCCCGGTTCGTGCCCTTCGACGAAGTAAGGCGTCCAACCACAGCCGCGCAGGAATTGGTCCAGTTCCTCGTGCTCCATGCGCGCCAGGACGGTCGGATTGCTGATCTTGTAGCCGTTGAGGTGCAGGATCGGCAGCACCGCACCGTCAGTGATGGGATCGAGAAACTTGTTCGATTGCCATGCGGTTGCCAGCGGGCCGGTTTCGGCTTCGCCATCCCCTACGATGCAGGCGACGATCAGTGTGGGATTGTCGAATGCGGCACCGAAGGCATGACTGAGCGAATAGCCAAGTTCACCGCCCTCGTGGATCGATCCGGGCGTCTCCGGCGAAACATGACTGGAGATCCCCCCTGGGAATGAGAACTGCGTGAACAGTTTTTTCAAGCCAGCCTCATCCTCGCTGATGTTTGGATAAACCTCGCTGTAGGTGCCTTCGAGATACGTATTGCCCACCAGCGCCGCTCCGCCGTGCCCTGGACCTGAGATGTAGATCATGTTGAGGTCATATTCCTTAATGACCCGGTTCAAATGCACGTAAATGAAGTTCTGCCCTGGAACTGTTCCCCAGTGTCCGACCACAAGTGGCTTCACATGCGAGAGCTTCAGCGGTTCCCGCAGCAGTGGGTTGTCGTAGAGATAGATTTGCCCGACTGCCAGGTAATTGGCGGCACGCCAATAGGCGTCCATCTTCCAGAGCAGCTCTGGAGCCAGTGTCCCTGCGTTTGCATTCGGGAGTGCCGCGGAATTGGATTTCATGATTCAGCTCCTCTCGTTTGTGCAAGTCCGAGAATTCGACAGACGGACTTTGCGATCATCAGGTCTTCATCAGTGTGAATAACGCGAACGGTGGCCCGGCTGGCGTCCGTCGAGATTACCGCAGCAGTCGCCCGATTGCGTGACTCATCTAATTCGATGCCAAGGAAGCGAAGCCCGTGGCAAATACGGGCGCGTATAACCGGCGCGTTTTCGCCGATGCCTCCTGCAAATATCAACGTATCCAATCCACCCAAGGCAGCGGCATATGCTCCAATCCACTTTTTTGCCTGATAGCAAAACAGCGCTACCGCTTCCTTCGCCCGGACATCATCGTTCTCTCGCGCGAGTAACTCCCGCATGTCCGAACTGATCTCCGATACTCCGAGCAGCCCAGATTCGTGGTTCACCATCCGGTCAAAATGTGCTGGCGTCATCTTTTCGCTGCGTGCCAGAAAAGCGACCAGCCCAGGGTCGACGTCGCCGGAACGGGTTCCCATCACCAGGCCTGCTGCGGGCGTGAAGGCCATCGTCGTGTCAACGCTCCGTCCGTCCAGCACTGCTGCCAGACTCGCGCCGTTTCCGAGATGAGCCAGGATGACGCGGCCCTTCGCCGCCTCCGCGCCCGCAACCCGTCCGAGTTCCTGCATCAAATAGGCGTATGACAGACCGTGAAAACCATAGCGTTGAACGCCTTTTGCGTCGTACCGGCGTGGGATCGGCAACAGACGTGCCACGCGCGGCATGTCATGGTGAAAGGCCGTATCGAAACATGCGATTTGGGCCAGATTCGGAAACCGGCGATGAAAGGCTACGGTCAGAAGGATCTCTTCCGGCAAATGGTCGGGGTCAAATGGGCTAAGCTGCCGCAACTCCTCAATCATTTCCGGAGTGATCCGCTGCGGCTCCGAGTACTTCGGTCCACCGTGCACCACGCGATGACCCACCGCAGTCAACGGACTGAGTTCCATTCGTTCCTGAATCCAATCCATCAGTAGGCCAACCGCGGCTGTATGATCCGGTACGGCCGCGGGCCGCGCGAGGCTATCGGCCGGGTTCAAGCTTTTTACCGTGAAGCTCCCTTTCGCCAGGCCCACACCTTCAATCTTTCCTTCTAATGTCTGGATCAAGCGCTCGCCCGCTTCAAACAATGCAAACTTGACGGTCGAGGAACCGCCATTGATCGTCAGGACGCATGGTCGGGCAGACTTCACGAATGACATCCAGCTAGTATGCACCAAATCAAGTTTCAAACCTCATGCCCAAGATTGGCTGATCAATTCTGATCAGTATTACGAACGAGGTTCGGCGACTCTATAAATAAGGGCAAGGAGACAACGTGGCAGAGACTGTTCGTATGGACTCGATGGACAACATAGAAACAGTCACTGCCAGCACGTTTACACGGCTAGTTCTGGAGGCAGAAGGACCAACCGCGGTTGAGTTCATGTCATACGGGTGTGCACACTGCCGAGCGATCGAGCCGGTTTTGGAGCAGGTGGCAGAAATGGTGAAATCCCAAGAGAGGATTTTCAGGGTTAACATCGCAGTCGAGCAGGAACTCGCAGGCAGCTATCAGATTCAGGGCACACCGACTCTAATCATGTTTCTTAACCAGAATGAAGTTGGACGAGTCGAAGGACCATCCCCGACAGTATCCAGCGTCCTGACAGCGGTGACGCAGCCCTTTAAGTCGGGAGTGGAGGCCAATTGACGATGACGCAAAACCAGCCTAAGCCGATTCTCCTCTTTAATGACGAATGCGCTGTCTGCCGCGACATTGGGCATTGGGTGCAAAGGTCGGCGCAGAGCAAATCGGGCGAGACAAGCATCGTCGTACAACCGATTGGTGACGACCCGGAGAGGCTTCGCTCGCTCAATCCCGATCTCAATATCTGGGATGCCTATGAGACGATTCACGTCCTCATGCCCGACGGCTCCATGAAGCTGGGAGGAGAAGCCGTCGCTGAGGTTCTTAGAAATTTACCCAACACGAGATGGTTCGCGTGGACTTTCGCCACCAGCATGTTCGGATTCCGGCCATTTCAAGTCGCACTCAATGTGGCCTACGCGATCCTCTCAGATGTTAGGCCGCTCTTCGGGTGTGAGAGTTGCGGGAAGTCAAGAGTTCTGAGGCCGGTTCAGTGGATGACGAAATGGGTGAAGAACTTATTCGGCGGAAGTCCTCACCCAAGCCCGCATTTCAGTTCGCTTTCGGCAGCGAGGCGTCAACCAGTAACGGTCTCGGTAGAGCCACTTTCTCAATCAAGTCACTCCTGAGATTTCGAAAGTTGAGTTTTGCCTCCGCAGTCGTTGGTCCGAGTGAATGAAGAAGCGGAGGGCCTGCTTATGACGACGACAGCTCTCGATCTTGCACCAGCCACACCGAAGAAATCTCCCAGCAAGTTATCCGTAGTTAGATCGGCAGATAAATCTGGATTAACCACGCAGGAGGCACAAACCCGCCTCAAAACAGTGGGGCCGAATTCCATGCCCAGCGCCGCGCTCCACCCATTGCGCCGAATGATCGACAAATTATGGGCTCCCGTGCCATGGATGCTTGAGGCGGCGATCGGCTTGCAGTTAGTCCTGCACAAAATTACCGAGGCAGCGGTCATAGCGTTTCTTCTATTGTTCAATGCTGCGTTGGGATACTTTCAGGAAGGAAAAGCGCAAGCAACACTCGCGGCCCTGAAGTCGCGCCTTGCCTTAAATGCGTCGGTCGAGAGGGATGGCGCATGGAAAGTGGTACCGTCTGCGGAGCTAGTGCCGGGTGATTTGGTCAAGCTGTCCCTGGGTGCGGTAGTAGCCGCGGATGTCAAGATCGTGGACGGATCCGTTCTTCTCGACCAATCGATGCTTACCGGTGAATCCGTACCGGTCGAGTCTGGCGCGGGCGTAGAAACCTATGCAGGTGCACTCGTGCGGCGAGGCGAGGCTACAGCGAAAGTAGTCCAGACCGGGCCGCGAACCAAATTCGGGCACACTGCCGAGTTGGTGCGTACAGCGCATGTTGTGAGCTCTCAGCAAAAGGCGGTTCTCCACGTCGTGCGCAACCTAGCGATTTTCAACGGCATCATTATCGTGGGCCTGCTCGCCTGTGCGACCTTACGTGGTCTGCCTTGGAGCGAAACGATTCCTCTGTTGCTAACCGCAGTTCTCGCAGCGATCCCGGTAGCTTTGCCAGCGACATTTACTTTAGCTACTGCTCTCGGGGCACGATCGCTTGCGAAAATGGGGGTCCTTTCGACGCGACTTTCCGCGGTCGATGAAGCCGCGACCATGGATGTGCTCTGTTCCGATAAGACGGGTACGTTGACTCAAAACCAATTGTCCGTGAACTGTGTCCGTCCCATGCCCGGTTTCAGTGAAGCACACGTCCTGGCATTGGCGTCGCTGGCAAGTGCGGATGGTGGTCAGGACCCTGTCGACGCAGCCATTCGAGGTGCCGCTAAACAGAAGGGTGAGCAAAATTCACCGAAGCTCGTCAAATTCATACCGTTCGACCCAGCCAGGAAGATGTCGGAGGCGATGGCCACTGCAGGAGACGGTCAGAGTTTGCGGATCGTGAAGGGGGCATATGGCACGGTGATAGCTCTTGCGCAACCGTCTGCAACAGGGGCGAGTTCTGCAGGATCGACTGACGCCGATGAACTTGAGAAGCAAGGTTACAGAGTCCTCGCAGTTGTTGCAGGCGCTCCGAATGCTATGCAACTCATCGGGCTGATCGCGCTCAGTGATCCGCCTCGATCCGACGCCGCTGCGCTCATCACCGAGCTAAAGACTCTAGGGGTGCGCATGGTTATGGTGACTGGCGATGCGTCGGCTACAGCCAGTATTGTGGCTCATGCGGTAGGACTGGACGGGCCGATCTGTCCGCCTGGCGCGCTTCCGAACGATGTGCACCCGGAGCAGTTCGCCGTGTTCGCCGGTATTTTTCCCGAGGGAAAATATGACCTGGTGAAGGCGTTCGAGAAGAGCGGTCACACGGTTGGAATGTGCGGGGATGGCGCGAATGACGCCCCCGCTCTTCGCCAGGCACAAATAGGAGTTGCCGTATCCACCGCAACGGACGTGGCAAAGTCAGCCGCAGGAATCGTGCTGACCACTGCCGGACTCGGCGGTATTGTTGACGCCGTCAAGGAGGGCCGGTCGGCATTCCAGCGCATTCTTAGCTACACGCTAAACTCCGTCACCAAGAAGATAGTCAACGTGCTATTTCTCGCCGTTGGGCTCATCGTCACCGGCCACGCCATCCTCACGCCCTTGCTTATGGTGATCATCATGATTACAGGTGATTTTCTTGGCATGTCTATCACCGCAGACAACGTCCGGCCGTCGGCAAAGCCCAATCAGTGGCAAATCGGCAAGTTAGTGCTGGCATGCTCTGTCCTCGGGATCTGCCTTCTGGGGTTCTGTACGGGATGGCTACTTATAGGTAGATACCAGCTAGGACTCGACATGGGCGCGCTTCAGACTCTCGCCGCGATCGCGCTTGTGTTCGGCGGCGAATCTACCCTCTACGCAATTCGCGAACGCCGGCATTTGTGGAACTCCCGCCCAGGTCCATGGGTCATCGTTTCGTCGGTAGGAGACGTCGTAATCATCTGCACCCTTGCAATGCGTGGCATCGCGATGCGGCCTCTGCCAATTGCAGTGGTAGCCTCCACGCTTTTGGCGGCGCTGCTTTTTGCATTCCTATTGGATTTGATCAAGGTACCCGTCTTTCGGCGACTCCAGATTGCGTGACCCCGCAGCGTCCGCTCTCCGTTAGACCTAATAGACACGACTTGCCAAGTGATCCATTCTGCACAGTATTTGAAAAAGAATTGAGCGAGTCTGGATACGGATCACAAGAGGACAATATGGCAAAAACAGCTGTTGGTTTGTTTAAGAATCCAAAGTCGGTCGACGATGTTGTCCGCGAGCTCGAGGCTAGCGGTTTCCCGCGGAATGATGTCCGCGTTTTGGGCGAGCCGCGCGAGATGGCGGGCAGTGGAGTCATGAGCACTCCGCACACCGATTTTGAAGTGGATCTGATTCGGGATCTGAGGGCATTTGGGGCCAACGAGGCCCACGCTGAAGCCTACGTCCAAGGAATACGGCGCGGAGGAGTCATGGTTTTCGCGACGGGATCGGGCCCGATGGCGGATAACGCCGCCGCCATCATGAATCAACATTCTGCGGTGGAGATCGAAGAACATAGCGCTTCACAATCGTACCTTCCGGGAACAACCAACGACGAGATCGCTCCAGATCGCGACGTCGCCTTCCAGGCTGGACGAGTCCGCACTTCGGGCTCCGGCGCTCGCCTGTTCGTTTGGTAGCCATTTGAGTTCGAGCTGTGAGCCGCGAGCTTCGAGCAGACCAGGTTTCCGATAACCCCAGTTTCTATTAGCTCGCAGCTCGCAGCCCAATCACGAAACACGAATTGCCCAGGAGTTAGATCCAGGCAATGAAGGTGCAGAGGAGATTCAAGAACATGAATACTTTCGAATGTGCGACAGAATTCTCGTGGTCTCGATGGGGGAGGCAGAGCCTTATTTCTCTATTGTCGATCACGCTGTTGTGTGCGATGGCGGCCCAGAAACTCTATGGGATGCAGGACGCACCCGCCGCAGCCCAGGCTGCGCCTGCCGCAGCGCAGGCCGCTCAAGCCCCACCCTACGCGCAACAGACTCCCGAGCAGTTGCATCGTTTGGTAGCACCGATTGCGCTCTATCCGGATTCACTGGTCGCACAGATACTGGCCGCGTCCACGTTTCCCGAGCAAGTTGTCGAAGCCGATCGATGGGTGCAGGCAAATCCGGATTTGAAGGGCGATGCCTTGGGTAAGGCTGTGGACCAGCAACCTTGGGACCCGAGCGTCAAAGCGCTCGCTGCATTTCCATCCGTTCTTGGGAATATGGACAAGAATCTCTCCTGGGCGTCATCACTCGGCGATGCCTATTTCAATCAGCAAGCCGATGTCATGGATGCCGTGCAGGTGATGCGCCGGCGGGCGCAAGCGGCTGGCGGTCTTAAGACCACCGAGCAGCAAACGGTAACCACGCAAGGCTCGACGATTGATGTGGAACCTGCTAACCCCGATGTGGTTTATGTCCCTGCCTATGATCCGTGGCTGGTTTACGGAGATCCCATCATGGCATGGCCTGGGTGGTATCCATATCCCGGAATCTGGTTTGGCGGGCCGTACTTGTCGTGGGGCGGCGGTTTCGGAATTGGCTGGTTTGGCGGTTATGGATGGGGTTGGAATCACTGGGGATTCAATTGGGGTGGCCGATACGCGATGTACGGCGGCGGCAGGTACTACTCCCGGAGCAACACGTTTTATAACCGGAGCAACTTCTACCGCGCAGGAAGCACGCGCGGAGTTAACGGCAATCGCGGCGAAACTGGCGCACGAAACGCTGGAAACAGAGGCGCCGGCGAACGCGGCGAAGTCAACAACCGCGGGGGTGCAACCTCCCGGGCCTTCAATGGAAACACCAAGGCGGCACGGGGATATGCTGAACCTCGCGGACAGAGCGGCACACGCACGGGCGCCTTCAGCGGCTACGGAAAAGGCGGACAAGCGCGAAGCGCTTCGTCACGCGGAGCCGCGAGCATGGGCGGCGGAATGCGCGGTGGTGGTGGTGGCGGAGCACGTGGCGGCGGAGGCGGATCTCATGGCGGCAGTGGCGGCGGACATCACTAATCCTTTTGTCGGCTGTCCCAGTGTCGGCTGTCCCAGCGTCAGCGTGTTCCTATAACTTGCAAGACTTATAAATGGAGAAAAGACATATGCGGCGAGTAAATGTGAATTCCGGCAAATCCCCCTGGGTAAGTCTTGCTAAATCGGCTGTAGCCGCTGTTTTCTTGACGGCATGCCTTTCCATGACTTCCATGGCTCAACAACTGGGCCAGAAAACATTCTCATCGGCGGAAGATGCGAGTACCGCGCTCGTGACGGCAGCTCAGAACAACGATGAAAAAGCGATGCTCGATATCCTCGGGCCGGACGGGAAGCAAATCGTCTCCTCTGGAGACGACGCCGAGGACGCCAATGGCCGCGCCAATTTTGTGCAGAAATTTAAAGAGATGCACCGTTTGGCGACGGAACCGGACGGAAGCACCACCTTATATATCGGTGCGGAAAACTGGCCTACGCCTATTCCGCTGGTGAACAAAGGCGCTGCCTGGTATTTCGACACCGATGCCGGCAAGCAAGAAATTTTGTACCGGCGAATCGGCCAGAATGAAACATCGACGATTGCCGTTTGTCAGGAGCTGGTTGCGGCGCAAAAAGAATACCGCGCCACGCACGACAACGAGTATGCGCAGAAGTTCTTCAGCGATGAAGGACAGCACAACGGTCTTTATTGGAAAGCTGGGGATGGCGAAGCCCAGAGCCCGATCGGCCCGCTCGTGGCGTCGGCGGTGGCCGATGGCTATACCCAAGGCCAAAACGGTACTCCGACTCCTTACCGGGGCTATCACTTTCGCATTCTGATGCATCAAAAGAAAACGGCCTCCAGTGCGGCGAAGGGGTACGTGGTCGATGGCAAGATGACGGCGGGCTTCGCATTTGTGGCCTATCCCGCGGAATATAGATCGTCCGGCGTGATGACATTCATTGTTAATGACGATGGAGTGGTGTATGAAAAGGATCTCGGCCGTAAGACTGATGTTCTAGCCAAAGCGTTGAAGGAATACAACTCCAATTCCAGTTGGCGGGAAGCTGAAGGGCAGCAGCAAGAAATTGCCAGTGAGCCGCTAACCAAATAAAAAAGTTTTGCCACTATGCGCTGGATACAGTCTGAACACGTCAGAGAAAAAGAGATTATCAAATGACAACCGCCGAACTCGAACTGCCGACTAAGAGCGATGCAGCTATAAGCACCCGTACTACGATGAAAGCGCTGGTCTATCACGGTCCGGGCAAGTGTGCATGGGAAGACAAGCCGCGCCCCGTCATTCAGGACCCGGGCGATGCCATCGTGCGCATCACAACCTCGACGATTTGCGGAACCGATCTTCATATTCTGAAGGGAGATCTTCCGGCGGTGGTTAATGGACGCATTCTCGGCCACGAAGGGATTGGTGTAGTAGAGGATGCCGGCAAGGGCGTCTCGGAGTTTCATGCAGGGGACAAAGTCATCGTCTCGTGCGTCACTGCCTGCCTGAAGTGCGACTTCTGCAAACGAGACATGTATTCCCATTGCCGGCACGGCGGCTGGATCTTGGGCAACACCATAGACGGGACTCAGGCCGAGTATGTGCGCATCCCGCACGCGGATGGAAGTCTCTACACGTTCCCTGCCGATGGTGACGAAGAATCTCTTGTGATGCTTAGCGACATTTTGCCGACTGGCTTTGAGTGCGGCGTCCTGAACGGGCAAGTAAAACCTGGGGACACGGTTGCCATCGTAGGCGCGGGGCCGGTCGGCTGGCGGTTTTGTTGACGGCGCACTTTTATTCACCGGCCGCAATCTTCATGATCGATCTGGACGACAAGCGTCTGGCGATAGCGAAGCAGTTTGGCGCAACCCATATCATCAACAGCGGCGACGGACACGCCGTCCATCATGTCATGGAACTGACGGAAGGCGCGGGCGTTGACGTGGCTATCGAGGCGGTCGGAATTCCCGCCACATTCGACATTTGCCAAGATATAATCGCGGCGGGTGGACGGATTGCGAATGTGGGGGTCCACGGCAAGCCCGTAGAACTGCACATGGAAAAACTTTGGGACCGCAACATTTCGATCACCACGCGGCTGGTGGACACCGTGACGACACCGATGCTGTTGAAGGTCGTGAGTGCGGGCAAGCTGGAGCCAGCTAAGCTCGTAACGCATCACTTCGCGATGAACGACATCATGAAAGCGTAGGAGACTTTTGGAAACGCGAACAAAGAAGGTGCGCTCAAAGTGGTCCTCACAAATAGCGCGTCTCGTTGACTCGGTTGATCGCGTGCCAGGGTACATGCGATCTTTCATCTACACTAGCTTTGCGGACCTCGCGCCTTCATGGGATCCCGGCTGTTCGTGGGCGCTGCGGGATGAGCCGCGGCTCCGAGGACCTGTTGAATGCCTCGGCTGCCTATTGACCAACGATGTCTATTTCACCACTTTGGCGGACTGATTATGGACAACCTTTCGCGTTTTAAACCTCTTGTGGCTTTTGCGCTATGCCTGATGTTCGTGAGCTCTGTGTCCGCACAGAACGCGTCCCAGAAGAAAACGCTGGTAGTGAACGGGCGCGCGGCGGACGGAGTGGTTGCGCAGATCGATGGCCGCTCCTACGTGGATTTGGAAGCCTTCGCGCGAGCCATGAGCGCCACCGTGAGCTTCGAACCCGGGCGTGTGGTACTGACGATCCCGGCCGCCGAAGCCGGCGCCAATTCGGAATCTGCCACGCCAAGACTGTCAAAAGACTTTGCCATAGCGGGTATTTCACAACTGGCGGCGATGTCGGAATGGAAGGGCGCGATTGCATCCGCGATTCGGTCTGGAGTGGCGTCAGGCATGTGGCTCGGTCCCGCCCTACAGGATCACCGGGCGCGGGCAGAAGAGAGCCTAAGTAAAGCCTCATTAGCGGCAAAGAATGAATCCGATCAGAAGGCTCTGCAATTGCTCAAGAACGAGTTCGCGAACTTGGGAGAGTGGGACAGTAATACTCAAGCAGCCATCCAGGCTCTAAATGGCGAGAAAGCCGTCGATCCGAATGCGGCGCAGAACGATCCTCTTTTGCAGAAGATCACCGAGTGCAGCAGGTTCCTGAATACGATGCTGGTAAATGGCGAGTTTGCGGACGGTCCCAGTTGCCACTGAACCCGAGAGCATTTCCGTTGCGATCCGGAAAACCTTCGGACTGTCCGTAAGCATGCGGCAAAGATTGAAGATAAGTGTCAGATGCGTCTTCCCTACCTACATGCTGCCACATCCTTTCTTCTTTTCATTCCACATTATTAAGGTCGTATCAACGTGCACCCGGCAAACTGCAATTTCCGTCACCACCCAACATAAGAAAAGTTTCGTACGAACGCCGCGAGTCAATCATCCAATTGACGGGTTAAGACACTGGAGATCGTAGGTGTATTGCGTCCTCGCTAGCGTCGTCCACCTCGTCTGTCTGCCAATTCCATCCGAAGGAGAATCCTTATGCAATCCGGGCCCAGGGTTTGGTCACTATTCGCAGCCGCGCTTCTCTCCACTGTAGCCCACGCTCAGTATGGGACCACTCCAATTAAGCACGTTATCGTGATCTTTCAAGAAAATCGCTCGCCCGACAACCTCTTTCAAGGATTGTGCACCGCAAACGACGGCGTACCTGGATGCAGCGCAACTGGCGCGAAGGAAACATACGACATCGCCTCGACCTATGTGAATGCCGACGGACAGACTGTGCCACTGACGCCTGTCGGACTGGCCACCAACTTTGACCTGGACCACAGCCACGGTGGACCGAAGCTCAATGGGACCACCAGCGGATTCGATTTCGAGTACAAGAATCAGGGAATCAGCGGCAAACCCGGAGTTGTCGTTCCGCAAGTCTGCGGGGCCAACGTCTTTGGCTGCGTGGTTCCAGCCAACAATTACTCTCAATTTATGTACGTCTACAATTCGCCGGTCACGAACAGCAATGGCAGTAAAGGTGGGCTACTCGACCCCTATATCACCTTAGCAACCACCTATGGCTGGGGGAACCGGATGTTCCAGACCAACCAAGGCCCCAGTTATCCGGCGCATCAGTTTATTTTTGGCGCAACTTCGGCACCCACTGCGGGCGACGACCCACTGGGTATTTTTGTCGCAGAGAATGCCCCCGATACGAATTATGGTTGCGGCTCTGGAAACTCTGTGCAACTAATCAGAGCAAATGGCAACAGTGCTCCGCCCTTTGGCACGGAGACTCCTGGCGACGAAGTCACGCAATGCTTTACCCGGAATGCCATGGACTACCTGCTTAGTCAACCCAGCCCTAAAATCACCTGGACCTACTATGCTGAGGGCCAGACTAGTCTCTGGGTAGCGCCCAACTCGCTCTCGAACATCTGCATTCCCTCCAATGGTGTATGCACTGGGCCGGACTGGGTGAAAGGGGAGTCGAATGGTTACGTCAACACAACACCACCCGATGTCCTGAACGACATAGGCAACTGCGCACTCTCGCAGGTAAGTTGGATCACGCCAGCCGGGCAATATTCCGACCATCCAATCAATAGCGGCCAGGGCCCGTCGTGGGTGGCAGCCATTGTCAACGCCATTGGGAACAACACGAATTGCGACGGCGGCACTGGCTACTGGAAAGACACGGCCATATTCATTACCTGGGACGATTGGGGAGGTTGGTACGATCACGTGCGGCCTGTCTTCCAGACTCGCCCAAACCAGAACGATTACCAATTCGGGTTCCGTGTTCCGCTGGTGGTCGTTTCGGCCTACTCGACCAAGCCCGGGTACATCAGCAACCTGGAATACGATTTTGGCAGCATCCTAAAAGCGGTCGAAGGGATCTTTGGCCTCGGCAACCTCGGTTTTGCCGATGCTCGGGCGACCAACGATCTCCACGACTTTTTCAACTTCAAGCAAACGCCAACCACGTATAAAACGATTCCGGCTCCGCTGGCGGGAAGCTTCTTTACCCAGACCGCCGCCACGGAGGTCGATCCGCCGGATACTGACTAGGCGACAATTTTCCGGGCATTACAAGAACCGAGCCCACGGCAGCAGGAAATGCTGCCGTGGGCTTCCAGTGCTGTGGCCCCTATCCTCGCGGCACGCTCTTCATCCCCATTTGATTTGTTTGCCTTCCGGTTCCTCGATCCTTTATTTCTTTCTGAGACTCCGTCGCGTTGTGATCTCCTAATATCTTGCGTGACATAAGTCACATCCCACTGTGAGCGCTTCGGTTATGTTCGAAGTGAACGGGAAGGACTGTGGAGACAGCTATTCTGAACGAACCCGATTCAGTAATTTCCGGGTTGACCATCCAACAAGCCCAGAGCGATCGGCCAAGGGGCGCCATTACGCCCAGCCGCAAGAAACTTGTGCGCCGTGAGGGCCGCGACTTCTCGCAGCGGATTCGAGTCGCAGTTCAGATCGTTTTCTCCGCTTTGAGTCTCTGGATCGGTTTCCAGTTCTATTTATTCGTTCGCTGGGCCGAGAGCAATGGACAAACTGCCGTCGTCTCTCGTCCCCCGGGAGTGGAAGGCTGGTTGCCGATTGAAGGAATGATGCAGTTCAAGTACGTGCTCTTCAGCGGGCAATTGCCCCACGTGCATCCAGCGGCTTTCTTTTTGTTTCTTGTTTTCACGCTCAGTTCTCTCCTGTTCCGCAAATCGTTTTGCAGCTGGATTTGCCCGGTCGGAACCGTTTCCGAATATCTCTGGAAACTGGGACGCCGGGTTTTTGGTAGAACCTTCCAGCTTCCACGCTGGCTCGACTTGGCGCTTCGCTCCTTGAAGTATCTGCTATTGAGCTTTTTCGTTTACGCGGTGACGATGATGTCCGCCTCCGCCATCGCGGAGTTTATCGCCAGTCCATACGGGCTGGTGGTCGACGTGCGCATGCTCAACTTTTTTCGCTTTCTTGGAGGTACAACGGCCATCGTGGTCGCGGCGCTGCTATTCGCTTCCGTTCTCATCCAGAACTTCTGGTGCCGATATGTGTGTCCTTACGGCGCGCTGATGGGATTGGTCGCGATGCTCAGCCCGTTGCGGATCATGCGCAACCAGAGCACGTGCATCGACTGCGCCAAATGCGCGAAAGCGTGCCCGAGCGCGCTGCCGGTCGATAAACTGGTCCAGATTCGTTCGGCTGAGTGCACGGGCTGTCTCGAGTGCGTCGCGGTGTGTCCAGCTCAGGATGCGCTATCCCTGCGCATCGCAGCGCCAAAGAGCTGTCAACATGGCGTTCCTGCCTGGAGCGTGGCCGCGGGTATCGCAATTATTTTTTTTGGTTTGGTGGGATACGCAAGGTTGAGCGATCATTGGCAAACTCACCTGCCGCAAGAAGTATTCCTGAGATTGGTCCCGGCCGCAAACGAGCAGCAACACCCGATGTTGGGGAGACCGTGAACGGGTTCCCCTCCGATCACGCCCGTCGCCGAGCTCCAGACTAAGAATCGCTCGCCGCCCCAATATCCGCAAACCGGCCGCAGTGAATGATAAGATGACCCCGCGAGTGCTGTTTCAAGCAAGAAGCAAGGCTCCCCGTTCGGAAATCCGGCGAGCAGATCGAACAAGACTTGAAGTCCGGTATCAAACCAGGGAAATCGAAGAGGCGAAGCGGGCAGACAACTCCAGGAAAAACGCGCCGGGGCGAAAAAGTTCCACCACTGGCGATGCTAATCCCAGTTGCGCTCGCGATCTTGGTCTACGTCATGGCGTTGAGGTATCCGTTTATCTACGACGACATTGGGCAGGTTCTGAAGAACCCGTCCATTCAATCCTGGCAGAACCTGCCGCAGTATTTCACGCACAATGTCTGGAGCCATCTCAACGCAGTCAGCAATTATTACCGTCCACTCTTCCTACTATGGATGCTGCTGAATTTTTCGCTCTTCGGCACGAATCCGGCAGGCTGGCACGCGGCTTCGATACTGCTGCATGCGGGGGCGACGGCGCTCGTTTACCTCTTAGCCCGGCGAGACTTGAAGGATAATGCCGCGGCCGGATTTTGCGCTGCGATCTTTGCCGTACATCCCATCCACGTTGAATGCGTAACCTGGATTTCCGGCGTGACCGAACCGCTGCTGGCCGTGCTGTTTTTGGGATGCGTTCTCTGTTACCGGCGGTGGCTGGACGGCAGCGACCGTCGCTGGTACACCGCTTCTCTGGTGCTTTGCGCGCTCGCGCTGCTATCCAAAGAGACGGCGGTGATCATTGTGCCAACGCTCTTCTTTTACGAATTTTATGAAATGCGCGCGCGCGATGCGGCACCGTTGCAGAGGATGCGAT
>JBAVYO010000079.1:0-7205 GCA_049698855.1 Terriglobales bacterium | reverse complement strand
CGCGAAGGGGATTCTGCAGCGCGAGTTGGGAATGAGTGAGGAACGGGCCTATCTCGCCCTCCAGCGCCAAAGCCGCCAGCGGCGCAAACCGATGAAGGAAATTGCCGAGGCCATCATTCTGAGCGGCGACGTGAAAGGCGCCAGCGGAATGCTCGCGCTCTGAGAATTACCAGTGCACATTTCGCTGCGGCAGGGGAATCGCCCGGAACGCCCCAAGCGGGCGGCTCGCCGATCAATGCTCCCTGCTGCCATTGAACGCATTCTGTGTGCGCTTAACCCCGCCTGTTTGCAAATCCAATTTCAATACGAGATCATATCCGTTTGCCTACATCCCACTGAACTTATAAGGATCGAACCGATATGGCTGCATCGCCAAAGAATGCCAAAAAGAAAGAGCTCCGCATCGAAGTGAAATCTGAAAAGCAATCCCAAGACTCCGCGATTAAACCTGCGAAAGGCAAATTAGGTGTCATGATCCCCGGCATGGGCGCGGTTGCAACCACGTTTGTCGCCGGCGTTGAAGCCGTACGCAAAGGCATTGCCTCGCCCATCGGCTCGCTCACGCAGATGGGCACGATCCGCCTTGGCAAGCGCACCGATGGCCGCTCGCCCAAAATCAAGGAATTTGTCTCGCTCGCCGGCCTGAACGATCTGGTCTTCACCGGCTGGGACATTTTCGAAGACAACATGTACGAGGCCGCCAGCAATGCCGGCGTGCTGGAGCGCGATCTTCTCGCCAAAGTCAAAGGCCGTCTAAGCTCGATCAAGCCGATGAAGGCCGTTTTCGATCACAACTACGTGAAGAAGATCGACGGGCCCAACGTAAAAAAAGGGAAGAACAAGCTCGACCTCGCCGAGCAGCTCCGGCAAGACATTCGCAACTTTAAGAAATCCAGTGGCGCCGATCGCCTGATCACCATCTGGTGCGCCTCGACCGAGAGCTTCATCAAGCCAACGGCCGCCCACCAGAGCCTGAAGTCGCTGGAAAAAGCGATGCTGCGGAATGACAAGAACATCCCGCCCTCCATGATTTATGCCTACGCCTCGCTGATGGAGGGCGTGCCCTTCGCCAACGGTGCGCCGAACCTTACCGTCGATATCCCCGCCATGCACGAATTAGCGCACGAGCGCGAAGTCCCCATCTGCGGCAAGGATTTCAAAACCGGCCAAACGCTGATGAAGACGGTCCTCGCCCCGGCGTTCAAGGCGCGCCTGCTCGGCCTGAGCGGCTGGTACTCGACCAACATTCTGGGCAATCGCGATGGCGAGGTACTCGACGATCCCGGCTCCTTCAAGACGAAAGAAGAGTCAAAGCTGGGTGCGCTCGAACACATTTTGCAGCCCAGTCTTTACCCCGAACTCTATGGAAACATCTTTCATAAGGTTCGCATTAACTATTACCCGCCACGCGGTGATAATAAAGAAGGTTGGGACAATATCGATATCTTCGGATGGCTCGGCTATCCCATGCAGATCAAGGTCGACTTCCTCTGCCGCGACTCGATCCTTGCCGCGCCAATCGTCCTCGATCTGGTTCTCTTCCTCGACTTAGCCCAGCGCACGCCCGAACTGCGCCGTATTGGCATACAGGAATGGCTGAGCTTCTACTTCAAGTCGCCAATGACTGCACCGGGACTCTATCCCGAGCACGATTTGTTCATTCAGCTAATGAAACTGAAGAACACGCTGCGGCATTTGAAAGGCGAAGAACTGATCACGCACTTAGGGTTGGAGTACTACGACTGAGATCGTGTGGGGCGGACACTCCCGTCCGCCCCTTGCGCTATGAACCGAAGTCTCGATCATGAGCTTCGATAGCCGCCTCAATGGATTCGAAACTGCCAGCTCGCTCGTCTGGCGGTTGTTCTGCAATCAATTCCACATATTAACGTTCTAGACCAGCGGCTTGTTTTGGATCAAGAGGCAACTGATAGAAGTCGGCGCTCTGAACGCTGTACTTTCCCGACGACAAATTCTTGAGACACCGATACCGCGCTACCCGCGTTAGAGAGATCCTTCGCCACACATCAATAGCTTGGTATAAGGGCATCGTTTACCATACCGTCCTCACCAGCGGACTTCGCCGTATCCGCTCATCCCGCGTCACCAGCATTATTCCTTCCGCCCGTGCCGTGGCTCCAATAATGCGGTCCGACGGATCGCTCGGATAGTCTGCAGGGAATTGGGCCGCAAGGGCCGCGATCTCTGGTGTAATAGGAAGAATAGTGACGCCTTCGGTCATCTTGCGCAGGGAAGTCTCGATGGTGCCGTAGGAGCGGATTCTCCCCAACGCAAATAGCCATGAGAGTTCCCACAATGTAATCGCAGACACCGCAATCCCCCCTCCCCGTCGAGCCCTGCGAATTGCTGAGGCTGCTGCGGACGAAAGATGCTTGGAATCGTCCACCGCCCAATACAAAACGTGCGTGTCGAGGATGATCACCCAGAAGACTCCCACGTGCCAGGCTCGATCGGAGATTCGATATCGCCGACCTGCTCAAACATCCCCTTCAGTCGCCCGATGAAATCGTCTTTCGGTTCTTCCACCGGCACCAGCTTGGCTACAGGCTTCCCCCGCTTCGTAATCATGATTGGCTGCCTCGTCGAGCGCACATCTTCCATCAGCGCCAGACACCGAATTTTGAACTCTCCCGCCGCAATCTTCTTCATGGACATATCCTAACATACATGGTCGTATAGACATGACCATTATAAAATGCGCCGTCTATAAATCGGAGGAGGTCCAAACCCGTCGCGGATGAACTCAATGCTCTAGCCTCCGTGTACCTCTGTGCCCTCCGTGGTTAAAGCCTTCTCTACTTCCCATCCAACTCCCACGCCTTCTTCAGCCACTTCTTCAAGTCATCGTCAACATCCGTCTTTGCCTTAATCTCAATCCGCCGCGTGATCCGGTCTTTCTTCTCATATCCTCCGGTATCGATCAGCCGCTTCGGAGTCTTCATATTCCCCAGCGCTAACCCCAGATCGATCCGCGTATTCGTCGACGGCTTGAGCGTTGCGATCACATGATTGCGATACAGCGAGACGCCAGTCTTTCCCGGCGATGCCTTCACGTCCTTCCCGAGCGACAACGCCAGATCCAGTAACTCCTCATACAGCGGACGCAGCCCCGCCCGCGACCCCGAATATTGCGCCTCCACCCATTCGCCGGCGGCTTTCAGATATCCCTCCGGCGTGTCCTCCTCCGTGCCCTTGCCCTCGGCACGCTCCGCAATGCAGATTGCCGAATTTGTGCCGAGCTTGTGTTCCTGCTTCAGCCACTCCCGCCTTTCTTTCTCCGTCGGAGGCCCTGACTTCTTCACCAGCGCAATCCACTCCTCCAATGACCGCCCGGTTTTCGCCGGCAGATCCTTGATCCACTTCTGCATCATGGCAACCCCGGGATGCACGCTGTACCTGGACGACCTTTTTGCAGCTGTCATAGAAAACTCCTTTGCGGCATGATACTCAACCGCCGCGCCTGTGAAAATGCTCCCCACCATAACAAGATCCTCAGGATAAAATCCTTGCAACCCAAAATCATGCCGATGCCCAAGCCCAAGCCAATGACGAAAAAGAAATCCACCCACGGACACGACACGCGCTACGTGCAGCTACAAAAGAACTATTGTTTCGCCTGCGGGAAAGACAATCCCGAAAGCATGCGCCTGCGCTTCACCTACGACGAAGACCGCGACTGCTTCGTCTGCCGCTTCCGGCTCGGCAAGCGCTTCACCGGACCTCCCGGCCACTGCCACGGCGGCATCATCGCCACCATCCTCGACGAGGCCATGGGCAAGGTGAACAAGCTCCGCCACGTGATCGCCGTAACTTCGGAGATGACCGTCAACTACCTCAAGCCCGTCCCGCTCAACAAGCCGCTGCGCGTCGAGAGCAGGGAAGAGAAAGTCGAAGGCCGCAAGCACATCAACGTCGCTGAAATCCTCAACCAGAAAGGCGAAGTCCTGGCCCGCAGCCGCGGCCTCTTCATCGCGATCGACGCCGCAAAGATGTTCGGGAAATTCGTAGAAAGATAGCCGTCAGCTCTCAGCGACCGCTTTGAGTAAAAGCGCAGCGGGTGCCCGATCCTTAGCCGCGTTCTTTGCGGCTTGGGTGGAATTCTGACTTGCCCACGGGGTTCCGCAAACTGTGAACGCCCTGTAAAATACTCCTAGCAGCGGAAGCCGCCCAACATCATCAACATAAGGGTTCGCTCGGAGCTCGTACTCATAGCTCGCAGCTGCCTCGGGAGTACGCCATGTCGCAAAATAACGGTAGCAACACCACCAGCCTTCGCCTCAAGACCGGCCTCGCCGAAATGCTCAAAGGCGGCGTCATCATGGACGTCACCAACGCCGAGCAGGCCGCCATCGCCGAAAAAGCCGGAGCCGTCGCCGTCATGGCCCTTGAGCGCGTCCCCGCGCAAATCCGCGCCGAAGGCGGAGTCGCCCGCATGGCCAGCCCCAAAAAGATTCGCGAGATCATGGCCACCGTCGATATCCCGGTCATGGCTAAGTGCCGCATCGGCCACTTCGCCGAGGCGCAAATTCTCCAGGAACTCGGCGTCGACTACATCGACGAGTCCGAAGTCCTCACCCCCGCCGACGAAGCGCACCACGTCGATAAGCACGCCTTCACCGTCCCCTTCGTCTGCGGAGCGCGCAACCTCGGCGAAGCTCTCCGCCGCATCGCCGAAGGCGCGTGCATGATCCGCACCAAGGGCGAAGCCGGCACGGGAGACGTTGTCCACGCCGTCAAGCACATTCGCCAGATCGTGCAGGAGATGAAAATCCTCACCGTCTTAGGCGAAGAAGAACTCTACGCCAAAGCCAAAGAGCACGGCGCGCCCTACGAGTTAGTAAGAATGGTAGCCAAAGAAGGCAAACTCCCCGTCCCCAACTTCTCCGCCGGAGGCATAGCTACCCCCGCCGACGCCAGCCTGGTAATGCAGCTAGGAGCCGAAGCCGTCTTCGTAGGCAGCGGCATCTTCATGAAGAACTCGACCGAATTCGCCGACCCGCAAGAAGCCGAGAAGCGCGCAAGGGCAATAGTCCAAGCCGCCACGCACTATCAGGATCCCAAGGTGTTACTGGAAGTCAGTGAGGACCTGGCAGGAGCAATGAAGGGCTTGGCCGTCGCGGGACTAGACGAAGCGCACATGCTGCAGACGAGAGGCTGGTAGCCGGTTTGGTGAGGGGGCACCCAAAAGAGGACTTCCCTTGCCGAGGTTCCTCAGGTAATCTTGACCGTCACTCTCGCAAGACCCACAATCTTGTCAGGGCGAATAAAGCCAATCGAGAGACGGTGCCTCAATGGTCTGTATGACGGAATACCAAAGCTGCCAACGTATACTTGCGCTGATCGATAAGCGTTCTCCTCGTCCCACCGAACTGCTCCAGCTGGCAAACGACCTCCCGTACGGTGAAATCCAGGATGTGATCGCGGAATTGCTCGATTCTGGGCAGATCGAGCTCGATGCGGACCGGCGACTGAAGACAAAGAAGTCGGCCGCGTAGCTGTGCGCGTTGTCCGCTAGTATTAAGAAAGGTTCATCGTCGCTCGCCCAACGACAAGTTAAGGAAACCGTACCAGATGGTGACGATCGTACCGACTTTCGTCGGGATCGGGATATCATTCTCTACACGTCGGCCTTCAAACGCCTTTCTGGAATTACCCAAGTAGTCTCAGCGGATACAGGACACACATTTCACAATCGCCTAACCCACACGCTGCAGGTCGCACAGGTTGGCAAGAGTCTCGCCGAGAAGCTCCTTCGGAGGCAGCCGGAAGAAGCGACCGCAGCGATGCTCGATCCCGACACAGTCGAGGCCGGATGCCTCGCCCACGATCTTGGACATCCTCCTTTTGGACACGTTGCAGAAGAAAAGCTAAACGAACTGGTAGGCGAGGACAGCGAGGGTTTTGAAGGGAACGCGCAGAGTTTTCGGATAGTCTCTGCCTTGGCCTTCCGGTCGCCTAAGTACAGTGGCCTAAACCTCACGCGCGGCACGCTAAGGGCAATCTTGAAATATCCCTGGACCTTCAAGCTGCGCCCGACAAGGAAGAAAAAGAAGTGGGGCGCATATGAGACGGAGGTCGACGCTTTCAAGTTCGCCACTAGCAGCGATGGCTCGAAATCCGCAGCCAAGGCTCTCGAAGCGGAGCTGATGGATTGGTCTGACGACCTTACTTATGCAGTTCATGACGTGGAGGACTTCTATAGGGCAGGATTGATCCCCCTACACAGACTTCGTCCGCCTGCTAAAGTCCTCGCGCCCGATAAAGAGCGAGATCGCTTCCTAGAATATGTTTGGTCAAAGCGAGGCGAAGTCACCGAATTAAGTCGCGTCAGTAGATCTGAGCTTGACAGCATCTTCGGGGAGCTCATGTTCCGTACATTTTCGATTGACTCCCCGTACGATGGCACGCGCGACCAACGTGCACGGCTGCGGCGATTCACGAGTTCCCTCGTGAATCGTTATATCAACGGTCTGAAACTAGAGCGCAAAAAAAACGACATCGTTGCTAATATCTCGCGTGAGATGACGCGAGAGATTGCGATTCTCAAGCAGCTCACGTGGTTTTACGTGATTGAAGCTCCGGGACTCGCGATCCAGCAGCACGCCCAAATGCAAGCAATCGACTACCTTTTTACGGTTTTTGTTAATGAGATTCGAACAGCACCGAGCAAACTTTTGCCCCCATACTATCGAGAACGATTAGCGCAAGTGATTAAGATCGAGGGAGAAGACGGTCCAGGTTCAAGACGGCTGGTTGCGGACTTAATCGCAGGAATGACCGAGACGCAAGCGTTTGCGCTGTACCAGCGACTCAAAGGAATAGTGATCGGCTCGGCGATGGACCACATTCTGGATTAGAAGGGCGGGTGGCCTACCCTAACTTCCATCTCCACCCTCAAGGGTGGCGGGCGGCCACCTTCTTCTGAGTCCGTTCTTCAGTGCCCGTCCATCAGCCGAGGCCGGGGAGTATGCTTACACTATGGTCGAACTTCCGCACAGCAAGAAGATGGACAAGAAGGAAATCAATTCCCCAAAGTTGACCGAGCACTTTCTTTTCTGGGTTTGTGGCCTCGGAGGGTTGCTACTGGCGGTCCTCCTCGCCCATTTCGTCTACCACCTCTTCTGAGGCCGGGTGCCGGGTGCCTGTAGATGATCAAGAGGTTGTTCCGGTATCAGAGCGACTAA
>JBAVYO010000078.1:0-15762 GCA_049698855.1 Terriglobales bacterium | reverse complement strand
TGGCGTGCTGGAATATCCTTCGCAAACTGCCGCGCTCTCCAAGCCGTATCACCCCAGTGGCAAGAATGGCGAGCTGCTTTTCGATCCGGCTGCGTTTGCGAAGATCGCCATCGCGGCGGACAAGCAGGGGATGATCGTGCATGTGCACGCCATCGGCGACCAGGCTGTGACCGAGGCGCTCAACGGCATGGAATCGGCGCGCAAGGCGAACGGCAACTCCGGCTTGCCGCACACCATAACTCATCTTCAGATCATCAGGCCGGAGGATATTCCACGCTTTCACGAACTCGGCGTGATTGCGTCGTTCCAGCTTTACTGGGCGAATGCGGAGACCGATACGATCGAGCTGGTGAAACCGTATATCGATCCGGCGCTGTATGAATGGCAGTATCCGGCGCGGTCGGTGCTGGACACAGGCGGAATTATCGCAGGCGCGAGTGACTGGCCGGTCTCGACTGCCAACGTTTTCAAGGCCATTTATCAGGCCGAAACGCGCAAGGGACCTGAGGGCGTGCTGGATGCGAGCCAGCGTGTACCGCGCGAAGCGATGCTCTACGCCTACACGCGGAGTGCCGCTCGGGCTTTGGCCGAGCAAGACAGGATTGGGTCAATCGCTCCGGGAAAGCAGGCGGATTTTGTTCTGCTTGATCGCGACGTGCTGACCGTGAGCGCGGAAGAGGCGCGGGACACAAAGGTTCTGTGGACGATTTTTGGCGGGAAGACCGTGTATGGGACGCAGCCTTAGGCTGGGTCTGCCTTGGACCAAGCCTAGCGTTCCGCGGATTCGGCGGTTTGGAGGTCGAGGCTGACGCGTTCGCCATTGATCAGGACCGACCCCTGATCGATCAACTGCTGGCCGGTGCAGTCGTAGGATTCATAGCAGCGGAGGGCATCGGTAGGGAAGAAGAACTCAACTGCCTCGTTTCCCTGCGTTGTAGTAGCCGCTTGGGCTGCGCTCGCCGCTTGCGTTGCGACCGGCTTGTCGTCCTGGTGAATTGTCGTGCTGAAGGCGATGCCGTCGAAATCGAGGTCGCCTTTGAAATAGGCCATCATGGGGTGCACAAGGTGGGCGATATGGTCGTCGAAGGCGAGCGCAGCCAGCTTGTAGCGGCTGCCGGTCACCGAAGGTAGCGTGGTGTTTACGGAAAATTCGAGATAGGCCCCTTTGCGGAAGGCGATCATGGCGGGCGGCGCGTAAGAGACGAAATGCGCCTGCGGGTCTAGTTCCCGGGCGACGAGGTCGATTATCTTCTGGTCTGCTGCCTGAATTTTGGCTAGCGCCTCGGCGGAGGTGTCGCGCGGCGGCGTTGGTGGCGCAGAGCGTGACGTACTCGGCGATGAGGCTGATCCTGACGCGTTAGAGTTCCTGCCTGATCCTGCGGGTTTCACGGGTGCGCCAGCATCGTCTTTATCCAGTTGCTTGGCCGCATCCTGGGCTGCCTGGTCTGTCAAATAAAGAAGGAATGGCTCACCGTTGAAATAGAAGTGGCCGTCGAGAACCGCTGCCTGGCGGTCGCTCTCGTTCTTTGCGGTCACCAGACGCACGGCCGCGTCTTTCGACAATGCCAGTACCAGATTTTCAGGGTGCTCCGCATTCATACCCATCGTTTTTCCGCGAATGTGGTGGGAAATTTCCATGGCGAAGCCTTCCACGTCCGGATTGTCGCGGAATGCGGGCACCATGATTTCGAGGATGGGGAGCATCACGTCCTGAAACGTGCGCGCGGCGCGGTGGCTCTTGTTGACGAGCGCGGTCGAGTAGGAGGCGAAATAGTTTCCAGTAAGTTCGACCACGGTCATGCCGCCGTAGTTGTCGAAACGGAGCGAGCGCTGGTCGGCGCGCTCCTGCTGCGCCTGTTCCAGGTCAAGAACGCGGCTGAAGTAAAACGGGAATGGGAAGATGTGGCCCTGGACTTCGACGCCGACAGTCTGTAGTTGCTTCAGGTACTTCTCTTGCAGTTCGCGCAGGTGCGGATCTTTTATTTCTGCGGGTGTGAGGGCCTGCGCGGCAGCGAAAGTGCTAACAGCGGCGAGCACCGCGAGCAAGAAGACAAGAGAACGAAGACTGCGGAGTTCGAGAGTCAACTTCCGACCTCTAAGGGATTCGTAGAGAGAGTAGAGATCCTTCGACTCCGTAGCTGCTGCGCTTCGCTTGCAGCTACTACGCTCAGGATGACAATGAACAAGATGATGCCGTGCAGAACAACAGTACACACGGCGATGATGCTCGGGATGACTAACTTATTTTTGCGCGTAGACAATCCCCGGAGCTCCGTAAGGAGGATCGGACACCATCCGAATGTAGGCGATGAGCGCCTGAATATCGGATTTCGACAAAGTATATCCGTAGGGAGCCATAAGCGGCGACTTGTTCAGCGCAGGTCCGCCATGGGAGATGATCGCGACCAGGTCGGCGTCGCTCATCTTGTTCAGCGTGTCGCCCTCGGTAAACGGATGCGGTTTAACTTCGAGGTTGTCGTAGTTCGAGACGCGCTCGGGCGATGACTCCTGGTTATGGCAGCGGGCGCAGTATTGATCGTTGAGATGGCTGCCGAGCATTTCCTGATAGCCGAAGGCGATTTCTTCGAGTTTCAGCTCGACGGTCTTGCCGGATTTATTCGTGGTTGTGGCCGTGAGCTGGTAGCGGCCGGGAATAGTGCCGAGCGAGATGTTCGACGTGAATTGACCGCTGGAGTCGGTGAGACCCGCGGCCGGATCGAGATAAATACCGTTCGGACCACGGAGCGTGACGAGCGCGCCAGTGACGGCGTTGCCCTGATCGTCATTGACTTGCACGACGACGGGCTGCGGCAGGGGTGTTCCGACTTCGGCGAGTTGTTTGCCGCCGCTGGACTCGACAATGGCTGCGCCGTAGGCAGTACGGTTGGGCAGCAAGTAAGTCGGCTTAGGTTGGCGGGAACAGCCGAGAGACAAGAGCAGCAGGGCGCAAAGGAGAAGTGCTGCCGCATTCGCTAAAGTTTGAATTGCAGCGGTGGTGCGGTTCATCGCTTCTTCGCCTCCTGCTTCTTGTTTCCTTTTTGGCTCATGAGGAACGCGGTGAGCGCGCGCGCTTCGTCGTCGCTCATGTTGCGTTTGGGCTCCTGCGTGCCGGGTCGCAAGGCGGATGGATCCTTCATCCAGTTGTAAACCCAGGCTGCAGTGAGCCGCGAGCCGACCTCGGTGAGCGTGGGGCCGATGTAGCCCTTATCTTGTTTCGAGTCGATGATGTGGCACGACTGGCATCCGTACTTCGAGTAGTAGATCTGCCTGCCGAGTTCCACCTGCGCAGGCGGATAGCCGGCGAGCGGCATGGAATCGCGGTCGATTTTAGGTGACTGATAAACGGTCAAAATGTAGTCGGTCAGCGTGTCGATCTCCGCATCCGTCAGATTGAACTTGGGCATGCGGCGGATGAGCGCGGGCCGCAGCGTGTTCGGGTTGCGGAAGAACTGCACCAGCCAATCGCGCTGCACGGAGCTGCCTTCCCATGTGAGGTCGGGCGCCATATCGCCGCCGCGGCCGTTGATGGTGTGACACTCAAAACAGTTCAGGTCGCTGATGAGTTGGCCGGCTTTGCCAGCCGGTTGATAATGCGAAGGCGGAGGCGCGGGCACCGTTTTCGCGGACGGCATTGTCAGCGCCCGCTCATTGTGCGAAAGCAGGGCATTGACGAGGGCGTCGATCGGCACGGGCGTGAAAGTGAACTGCGGCATCTTGAGTGAAGCGGCGAATGCGCGCGGCTGTTTGATCTTTGCGCCAAGGTAGTCGTAGAGAGTGTGCGGCACTCCGGGAGCGAACGCGAGCTGATTAACTGGTTTCGAGCCGATCTTTGTAAGTTCGGGCGCGAAGTTCTCGGGACGCTTGATGCCGTTGATCTCATGGCAGGAGGCGCAGCCGTAATCGTTGACCAGGCGCTTGCCGTGTGCGATCTGGTCTGGAGTGGGTGCGTCCAGATGCACGTTCGCGAGAAGATCGCTGTCGGCTTTGGCGAGGAGGAATCCAGTAAGTTCGCCGACCTCTTGATCGTTGAAGCGGTAGTGCGGCATGCCGGTTGGCGGATCGTAATCGTGCGGGTTGCGCACCCACGCCTGTAGCCACTCGGGCTTTACTTTTGAGCCGACTTTGGTAAGTTCCGGGCCGACGTTACCGCCGACCAGATTGCCGGCTGCGTTCTGCACAGCGTGGCAAGACGCGCAGAATGATTCACCGTAGAGGCTGGAGGCCTTCGTCGGGAGGTCGGCGTCGTCTTTCACGTTCTTCGCGGTGTCGAGCGACGACTGCACAACTTTGAGCGAGGCCGGCGTGCTTGATGAAATCAAAAATGCCGGGATGTCGCGGGCGTCGCCATCGCTCAGCTTGAAGTTGGGCATGGTCACCGTGGTCGAATAGGCCTGCGGATCTTTCAGCCAAGCGAAGATCCACTCGCGCGTCGTTTTGTCAGAGATGTGCGTGAGGGAAGGCGGATCGTCGGTACCAGTGATTGCCGTGCCGTCGGCACGCTTGATCGTGTGGCAATGGACGCAGCCGTAAGAGCGCAGCATCTTGCGGCCAAGATTCAATTGCGGCGTGCCCTTCAAATCCTGCTCGTGACATTGGCCGCAGGACGATTCGAGATACTTTGTGGGGAGAAGCGGCTCTTCCCAGGCGAGCGTGCTTTTGTGCGCGTCTTCTACCGACGTTGCCGTGCCCTGGCCGCGGTGACAGACGACGCAACCAAATTGTTCCGGCTTGTGGGGAATGGGAGGATGGGGCCGGTACGGCTGAATGCCGATGTCGATTAGAGATGCATCCTTGAGCGCGCTATGGCAGGTGGTGCAGCGATCGACCACGTTCATTTCCGGCAACCAGATTTGCTGAATGCCGGCATCAAAGTGGCGCTGGAGTGTGAGAGCATCGCTTCGCTTTGAGATCAGGCGCTGGTAGCCCCGCTGATACACGTGCCAATCCGCAAAAAAGTTCTTTGCGGGAGCGATCGCCAGCAATATCAAGAGCAACAGACTGGTCCAGCCAAACGACATCACCGAGTTGGCAAAGAATTTCTGGCGGAGTTTTTCAAGGAATCTCACTTAACGCCCCCAGGACCGGACCACGGCCAAACCCAAGTCCAGCCTGGGCCACGGAAAAGAGTGCCTACGGCGGTCAGCACCACCAACTCGAATAAAAACCAGCTCATGACCCAAAAAGAAAGCGGCTTAGCCGCCAGCGAGCAGCGGAACCTGGATGGCGAATCCGGAGGCGTGGTCGCCGCGATCACCATCAACGCCACGGTGATTAAAGTTGGGATGAGCGCTACGATCACTTTGAAGACGAGCAGAAAAGCACAGAAGAGTGTCGACACGAGCCAGAAAATTCGCAGGCGCTTGTCGCGGTCCTTGGTGAACAGACCCTCGGCCTCGACGTTGATGTTGAAATAGGGAATCACGATCAGCGCAAGCACGACGAGTGTGGGAACGAGAACTCCAGCAACGACGGGGGGAAAGTAATGCAGCAACTCCTGCAGGCCAAGGAAATACCAGGGAGCTTTCGCGGGATTGGGAGTGTGGGACGGATCGGCGAGGCCTTCCAGCGGCGCGTTGAAGAACAGAGAAATCAGAACCAGGACGATCATCAGCAATTCGACTGCGATCGCGGCCCGGAACAGCACTTCAGGAAATGACTGCACCTTGGGTTCGTCGAATGCCTTTACCTGTGCCGAGGTGCGGCGGGTGATGAAAGCGATACGCACGGGCGACTTACGCGCGTCCGACCCGACACCGGCGGCAAATGATTTTGGATCGGTCATAGGGGCAATCTCTCGGAAGCGATCTCCAGAGTGATGTCGGGCTCACTTTGCCTGACGTAGAGGCCGCCATCTTTGCGTATTCGCCAGAAATGGACGGCAATGAGAAGTAGCGCCGCCATGGGCAAGATCATGCAATGCAGAACGTAGAACCGAAGCAGGGCGTTGGCGTTGACGAAATGGCCGCCCAGCATCAGGAAGCGTACTTTGTCTCCCATGAGTGGAACGGCAGAAGCGATATTGGAGCCGACAGTAATTGCCCAGAAAGCGAGCTGATCCCAGGGAAGAAGGTAGCCGGTGTAGCTGAGCAAGAGCGTGATCAGCAGCAGGATGACGCCGACGACCCAGTTGAATTCGCGCGGCGGACGATAGGCTCCGCGGTAGAAGACGCGGAACATGTGCGCGAAGACCAGGAACACCATGGCATGTGCAGACCAACGGTGCAAGTTGCGCAGGAACTGGCCGGAGGAGACAACGAATTGCAGGTCCTTGGTATCAGCGTAGGCCTGTGGGACAGAAGGATGGTAGTAAAGCATCAGCAGAATGCCGGTGATAAACAAAATTGCAAAGGTGCCGAGCGTCAGCGTACCCAGGTACCAGGTTGCTTGAAAATCGATCATCCTGGTACGGACCTTCGCGGGGAGCACGTGCAGAAATACGTTCTGCTGAATCGCCATCGCATTGCGCAGCTTGCTGTGGCCCAGAGCGCCGCGGAATATGGAGCGCCATACGCGAGTCTTGCGTAAATCATCGAACTGCCGGTTCAACGTTGTGCTCCTTCCTAAACCCTGATGAACGTCAGAGGGCGAATCTCTTCGGCGCGATCGACGATTAACTCGCCCTCGTCGCTAAGCGACATCTTGAGCCAGGGAAGCGGCTTGGGAGCCGGGCCATCGAATTTCTCGCCCGGTTTTTTGTCGGGCGGCTGAAACACTGCGAACTTGCTTCCGTGGCAAGGGCAGGCTATGTAGCCGAGGTCTGGTTTCCATGCGGTCAGACAGCCGAGATGTGTGCAGACGGCATTGAGTGCGAAAAAACCCTCCGCCGTGTGAATTACAAAAATGCGCGCGTCCACGTCGAGAGTGACCGAATCCGTCTGATAGTTCTCTGGTTTGCCCATGTTCACGATTGGCGACGGCTCGTAGAGAACATTGGGCGAGAGAAACTGATATGAGAACGCGGCGGTTCCCGCGGCGGCGATTCCTATGGAGCCAAGACCCATGCGCACGAAGAACTCGCGCCGGTCGATGTCCGGGTCCGCCGCGGTTTGTACTTTGTGTGTCTTCTTATCCGTCATAGCTATCTCTGAGCCGCCGTCGCAGCGGCTTTGGCGCGCAAGGGAATCTCAATCGCCTCCGCGGAAATCAAGCCGTTCGGTTCGGCCGGAAGCAGGTTATAAGACTCCATGGTGATGGTGTGCGCAGGGCAACTTGCCGCGCACAGGCCGCAGCGGATGCAGCGCGTTTCATCTTTCAGCATCACGGACCCGACGCCCTCGTTCAGTTGTTCGGGAGCAATGTCGGTCAATTCGGCCTCGTACAGGCTGCGGTTGTCGGAAATGTGATTGATGGTCTCGACATCGAATTGAACGCGGTCGAGCGGGACGAGTTCGAGGCAGTTCTCGGGGCAAACGTCAACGCAGTCGCCGCACAGAGTGCATTGAGTCGCATCGTCGGCGTAGCCTTCGAAGACCGTATTGACCCAGCAGTGCAGGCAGCGCTGCGCCTCTGTGACTGCGGTTACCTCGTCATAACACTCTTCGACCTCGCTCATGCCGGTGCGGCGATCAACGGGCAGCATAGGGATCGGCTGCCGCACCAGGTCCATGGACTCTTGCGGCATGGCGTGGCGCTCCAGCTTTGTGATTTCAACGATCGGCCGCGGATGCTGCGCACCGCGCAAATATGAGTCGATGCCCATGGCGGCGCGCTTCCCGTCACCTACGCTATCGATAATCAGGCGGGGACCAAAGACGCACTCGCCACCGGCGAAAATGCCGGGTGCAGAGGTCATCAGAGAATGCGGGCTGACGTTGATGAGGCCGCGCGGCGAAACCTCTACACCATCGCCGGGGCGCAGGAAGTCGAGATTCGTGGTCCGGCCGATGGCCATGATGACCGTGTCACACACGATTTCGGTGTCGCTGTTTTCGAAAAAGGTGGGATTAAAGCGGCGATTCTCGTCGAATACCGATTTTGTTTTCAGGCACTCAATTGCCGTGACACGGCCGTCCTTGCCGATGAAACCTTTGGCACCAAACCCCAGGTGCAGAATCACGCCTTCGGTTTCGGCCTCTTCAATTTCTTCAAGCGCCGCGAGCATGTCGTCGCGCTTTTCCAGAAAAACGGTGTGCACTTGCTGGGCGCCCATGCGTAGCGCGGAGAGTGAAATATCCAACATTTCCCTGATGGCGACGGCGGCGATGTTTTCTTCCGAGGGTGCGAGTTCTTCAATTCCACCGGCGTGTTGCCGCGGCGCTTCACGAGCTGCCGAACGCGCTACATGCATGGCGACGTTGCTGCCGCCGATCACCAGCACATTGCGGCCGATGGTGAACTTGTGTCCCAGGTTGACGTTGAGCAGGAAATCCACGCCACGATGCACACCATCAAGGTCAGCGCCGGGGATGGTGAGATCGCGGCTGCGATGTGCTCCAATGGCGAGCAGGATGGCATCGAATCCCTGTTGGCGCAGATCGGCGATCTGAAAGTCCCGCCCCGCTTGCTGGTTGAGCTTCAGCGTGATGTCGCCGGTTGCGAGAATTTCGCGCACCTGGGCCTCGACGACGTCGCGCGGCAGGCGATATTCGGGAATGCCGAGGTAGAGCATTCCACCCGCGACCGGAGCGGCCTCAAAAATAGTGACGGAATATCCCATGAGCGCGAGATCGTGCGCGGCCGATAGTCCGACCGGGCCGCCGCCCACCACGGCTACTTTGAACGGCAGCTTCTGGCTGACTGCACCAGCATTGACGTCGATGTGGTAATTCGACTCTGGCCCAAAGCGTTGGGTGAGGAAGCGCTTCAATGCGCGAATGGAGACCGGTTTGTCAATCTGGCCGCGGCGGCAGGCGGTTTCACAAGGGTGGTCGCAGACGCGGCCGCAGATGCTGGCCAGAGGGTTAGGGCTGCGCGCGTACTGATAGGCTTCTTCGAAGCGGCCTTCCGCAATGAGCCCAACATAGCGACCCGCGTTAGTATGCGCGGGACACGCCATCATGCAGGGAAAGTTAGTATGCAGCCAATCCTCGTCGACCCGCTTGTCTAGAAATCGTCTCTGCATGAGACCTTTCTGTTTCGGGGGAATATTGTGGAAGCATCGCAGGCTTGCATACCGGCCCGTCTCCACGCTTCAAACGATACCTGCACCTCGTAAACGATAGTTAGTTTCCGACTTACTTACTTATCTGCTAACCGTGAAATCGGCCTTGGTGTCGCCGGCAACGGTTACGGTCTTGGACGAATTCTTCGCGCCTTCGTGCCACGCCACGACGCTGTACTGGCCGTCAGGAACGTTGTCGATCTTGTACTCGCCAGTCTTGTCTGTTTTTGCGAAGTAAGGCGTAGGCGAGACGATGATGTAGGCAGCCATTTCGGGATGCACGTTGCAGAGCAGTGACGCTACGCCCGTCTGGTCGAACTTGAAAGGCCGCTTCTCTCCGGTCGGCCAGGTTCCAAGGTTCTTCCCCGGCAGCTTCTTGCCACCCTGCATGATGGACGGCCAGAACACGTTGTGGGCGACCTTGTCGCTATTCAGGAAATCAACGGTTGTTCCGACCTGCACAGCCAGAATGTGCGGCTGGAACAGCAAGCCCTTCTGGTCCATCACCGGGCGCTCAGAAGGAGCGGGGAAAGTCTTGCCGGCGATGGTATCGACATAGACTACCGACTCGCCGTTGACACCCGTGACCTTTCCGCTGATGGTTCCGGCTGCCGCGGTAAGACTTATTACCGCTGTAACAGCCATCACTAACATCAGATTGCGTTTCATTCTTGCCTCTCCTTGACGTACGTACTCGTTCGGCGGTTAGTAAACGAATTCCAAAGCTCCGGTAGCCGTATTTGTGCGGAACGGATTCACCGCCTGGCCGCTCGCGTTATAGGTGAGCGCCTGCTCCGGACGGAACTGGTATTCAAACGACGCCTTGATGTTGGCGTGGATCAGGAATTGCACGCCGGGCGTGATACGGTCACGCGTGGTTCCTACTGGTGAGTAGTAGTTCGAACTTCCTATTCCATTCAAAAAATCCGCGGAGGACTGAACTCGGTCCCAACGCATGATGCCCATAACCCACGGGAGCACGAGATAGTCAGCCTCGAGAAATCCGCCATTGAATTTGGCTTGCGGACCGGGGGTAAATCCGGTAAAGCCGGAGTTGAGCAGCAGGTCCTGATCGTGGCCGTACATGTACAGGCCGAACAAATTGAAGGTGCGGTAATTGAAACTGAAATCGCCGCCAGCGCGATAGAAGGGCTCGTGTGCCGACAAAACGGCCTGGGTCGTGCCATTCGATTCGTAACCGGAGAAACGCTGATCCGACTTGCCGTAGAAGGAGAAGGCGCCCACGCTCAGATAGGTGTGATCACGAGGCCCCGACTGTCCGGCAGCCTGGATGTCATTCCGGCTGGTCGAGTCCTTCTCGAGATTAAAGCGGTAGGACACGTTGGCATATAGGTCTTTAAAGTTGGAGTCGGAAAAGAACCCGACACCTCCAGCCGACCCACCGGTAGGCGAAGGGACATTCGCTGGTGATGCAGCAGAGTTGCTGGTGTTTTGGTCAACGATCGCCAACGAATAGTGGTAGCCCTTGGTGGGGTGACCGCCGCTCAATTCGATTCCATGTCCCGCATCCTGTAGCGAGGAAATGTTGTTCACACCAGGCACGCCGTTGTTGCTATCGGGCACGCTGATGTTGGCCTCGGTATAAATATCGTAGGGGCTGATATTGATCGACCGGGCCTGCGTGAACGGCAAATCCAATTCGAACTGGCCGACTTGCAGCGTAAGGGAGTCAGTTGGCAGTTTGAAGAAGCGCCCAATGTTGAGGAAGCGCAGATAGCCGTCGCCGAGGCCGCCATTCGCGTTGGCGCCGGAAACGCTCAAATCGTCGTCGACCCAAAAGGCGATATCGCTGCCGAAGTTGCCTGCCATGAAAATGCTGAAGAAGCCGGGTTCGAAATCCGTGCGCGGAACCGCTGGCGGAAGCAGTTGCCCGGCCGAGCCCGGAACCAGGTTCTGGCTGTTGTAGTAGTTATTGGCGCTGCGGCCGGTGTATTGGAAAAACTGGTTGAAGCGCAGTCCGACTTGCGGTATGCCAGGAATCGTGCCCGGCCAAACAACTTTCGGAAACATCTCTTTCTGAGCGGGCGCGCCGAGCATCACGGGAGGAATCTTGATGAAGTCCTCGTCGTTTTTCGGGAACTTGAAGCCTGAGTCCTTGAAGGCCTTCCCGAAATCGTTGAGCTTGGGGAAGTCGATGTGGCAGGTTGTGCAAGACGTTCCGTATTGCCGCGAGAATGCCGGAATGGCGAAAGAGCTTGAAGCTCCGATGAGAAGCGCAATAACGAGCAGAACTGCGGCGTTACGTACGCACATACGTCTCCTCGCACGATCCGAGATGACAACGAACCGGACCTACGAGATTGTCAAGGAAACATGAACTCTGTGGCTGTACGCTTTGTCACGGAATATTGTGATGAATGGCACGAAGAACCGGCTAAGTCATTAAGACGCAAGGTGCAGAGACAGCATTACTTCCGATATCGTGCAATTAACAAGGCTGGCCAAAAATCCCCAGGGCCTCGCGATAGAAGATGTCAAGGGAACGTGGATAACGAAGGCACCGTGAGCTGCGAGTGACATTGATAAGGCGGCTGAATAATTCCAGCATCGAGAGGCCCAGATAGGGCGATTTGACTTGGTTGGGAGCGGCGGTGCAGACGCGACGCGATCTAGATAATCTTGCGCTTCAAAAGACGCTCAAGTGGCGATTTGGGTGCAGCTTTCTCCGCCGCACGTCTCTCCAGGAACTTCCGGTTGCGGTCCAGCCAGACAAGAGCCTTCTTCTGCCTTATTTGTAGCTGAGATTCGACCTCAGTAGGGCGGTCCCGGTAGTAGTCCCTGATGCAGCCTTCGCAAGCGACGGTGCCTCTGAATTCAAATATCTGAGGCTCGTTCACTTCCACGCGGCAGTAGCAACAAAGAAGCCCTAGGCCCTTGCTTTCTGATCCCGATGACATCACCCGAATATCCCACCACGACTAAGGAAATGCCCGCATTTCCTTAGTCGACTTTCTCTTGGCTGTATGAAACGGTACAACCTTAACTCTTTGTGCCGGTTTATAGTGTTAAAACTTCTTAAATCTGAACCGTGAGGATCATCTGCGGTCCAGCTTTGGCATCGTTTCCAACCACTGTCGCATTTCGAACCATCGCCGACTCCGATATTGGGCTGAAATGTTATCAGAACTTGCCTGGTTCACAAGCGCATAATGCGAATCCCTCATATTGGGAATATTTATGGTGTGTTCCAACTCGGGAGGACGACCTAAATTGGTGATAGCATAGCAAAATCCCAAGAAGACGTTTGGTGGTTTTTTCGGGAAATTCTGCCCGGTTTCATCCACTGTGCCCGGCAACGGCATCAGAATGGGTGAACGTAGGACAAACCACGAAAGGAATACCATGCGCAAGATTTTCTCTCTCCCTACCGTGTTGTTTTCACTCTTTGTGCTGGCAATGTGTCTGGCGATGGCCACGACCTCGCCGGCGCAGGTTCGCATTTCGGTCGGATTTGGTCCACCCGCGCTCCCGGTTTATGAACAGCCGCTTTGCCCCGGTGACGGATATATCTGGACACCGGGCTATTGGGCTTGGGACGCGGATATCAACGACTACTATTGGGCGCCGGGGACATGGATATTGGCCCCGGAAGTTGGATTTCTTTGGACGCCGCCATACTGGGCCTGGGCCGATGGCGGATGGCTTTTTTATGACGGCTATTGGGGGCCGCATATCGGTTTCTATGGCGGAATCGACTACGGCTTCGGCTATTTTGGCTTCGGCTTCGTTGGCGGACGCTGGGATGGCGGGCACTTCTTCTATAACCGCGCCGTGGCCAATATCAATGTCGTCGATATTCACAACGTATACGAAGAGAAGGTCACCAACGTCACGGTCAATCACGTGAGCTACAACGGCGGGCCGGGTGGGATAACTGCGCGTCCACGGCCGGAGGATGAGATTGCCGCACGGGATCGTCACGTTGGGCCGGTGGCCGCACAGACGCAACATCTAAATGCTGCTCGCGCAAATCCGGAGTTACGCGCCTCCGCCAACCACGGCAAGCCTCCGATCGCGGCGACGAGTCGGCCAGGAGAATTTAGTGGGCACGACGTTGCTCCGGCGCGCGAAGCGGGTGGAGAGTACCATCCTCCGGCGAATCGCGGAGGCGCGGCACCTGAGAACGGCGGTCGCACGGCTGTCCATCCGAACGATCTGGCGCCAATTGAGCGCGCCACGCCCAACACTGGCGATGCGAAAACTGACAAGCAATACCAAAAACAGCAGGATAAGCTGGTCGCTAAGCAGAACCAGGAACGCCAGAAGCTCCAACAGCAGCAGGAAAAGGAACACCAGCAACTGGCCAAGCAGAATGCCGACGATGCCAAGAAGCAGCAGGTGGAGCAACGTCACCAGCAGCAGACCAACGACATGGTGCAAAGGCATACTCAAGAACGGCAGCAGTTGCAGCAGAGGTTTTCTGCGCCACGAGGCGGCGGTGGGAGAAAGCCGTGAGATAGCAGTGGCATTTGAGGCCCGCCAGGCTGGTGCGCGATGGAGGCCTGGTGGGCTTTTTGTTTTAGCTGCAAAAGGAGCTGCACGATCGCGGTGGAAGTTGGACCGAAAGGGCGCGTGCTGCGCACGCCGCTCGAAATTCGTGGCTGGGCCTCGTGTTGTTGGAAAAACGAAGCGGGCTCGTTGTATCCTCGGGGCGTGTCGGGTTCACAGGCGCGCGACCATTCGCCCACTCTCGGATTATTTCTTGGACTGATCGTCACGCTCGCAGCCGTGGTTGCCTACTCGGCGTACATTACCCGGCAAATCTCCAGTTTGCGGGCCCTCCAGAACAGCCTGGTCGACCGCAACCGGCGGGATTCGCTGCAACTTCTCCGAATCCAAAGCGACTTGAACTCGCTGGGGCTCGCAATGCGCGACATGCTAGATAATGACGAACCCTACCCGTTGACTGCCTGGGCGGCTCAATTCGAGCGAGTGCGGACTGATCTGGACGACGCGCTCCGCCGCGAGCGCGACGTCGCGCCGGTCAACCGCGGCGCCGAACAGCAGCAATATCTGGAAAGTTCGGTCGGGCAGTTCTGGGATGCAGCCGATCGAACCTTTGCGCTGGCGAAGGGCGCGAAGCCGGACGAAGCGCGGACAGAGATTCGCATCACGCTACGGGCGCGCCAGGAAGCGCTGAGCACGGCCGTGTCACGGTTGCTCGTACAGAATAATGAGAGTGAAGAGCAGGCGACGCGGCAAATCGGCGGGATTTATGACCGCGTGCAGCGGCAGGTCTATTGGTTTCTCACGGCGACTCTGCTTGCCATTCTCCTCACCAGCCTGTACGTGATCCGCTGGAATCGGCGTCTGTTTTCGCAGTTGGCGGGCCTTTCGGAGCAGCGCAGCGATCTCGCGCAAAAACTGATTGCAACCCAGGAATCGACTCTGCGCCATATTTCGCGCGAATTGCATGATGAGTTTGGACAGATTCTGACAGCGGTTGGCGCGATGCTGACACGCGCGGGCAAGCAGGCGCCGGAGGGTTCTGTGCTACGGGCGGACCTGCGTGAAGTGTGCGAGGTTACGCAGGAAGCGCTCGACAAGGTGCGCAGTCTTTCGCAAGCATTGCATCCAGTAATGCTTGAAGAAACCGGCTTGGAGAGCACGCTTGACTGGTATTTACCCGTGGTGGAACGGCAGGCGGGCATTCCCGTATCCTATGAAAAAACGGGCGAAGCGTTTGCCATCAAAGGCAACGCCGCCGTTCATGTGTATCGCGTGGTGCAGGAGTCGCTGAACAATGTAACCCGCCATTCGGGAGCTAACGAATGCTGGGTGCGTTTGCAATACTTGCCGGAGACTTTGCAAGTCGAGGTTGAAGATCACGGCTGCGGCTTTGACCCGGGGAACGTGAAGCCGGGGATTGGCCTGGTGGCAATCCGGGAGCGCGCCGAGTTGCTGGGCGGTTGCGTCGAGTTTGCGCGGCCCGCGCAAGGCGGAACGCTGGTGCGGTTGCGAGTTTCGAGAGAGAAACTGGAAGAGCATGACAAGTAGGATTTCAGTTTTGCTGGTAGACGACCACAGCTTAGTGCGGCGGGGGTTCCGGCGCATTCTGGAAGATGAGGCCGACATCGTGGTGGTGGGCGAGGCCGGCGACGGCGCTGAAGCAATCGAACTTGCGGACACGCTTCGGCCCCGTGTGGTTGTCATGGATTGCGCCATGCCTGTTATAAGTGGCCTGGAAGCGACACGAAAAATTCTTGCCAACCGGCCGGAAGCGCTGGTGCTCATGTTGAGCATGCATCCCGAGGACACGCTGGTGAAGCAGGCGATGGATGCGGGCGCGCGCGGTTATGTGCTGAAAAATGCCGTGGACCTGGATTTGGGAGTGGCGATCCGGCGGGTAGATGCGGGGGAGGTGGTGCTCGACCCGCGATTGAAGCGGCCGCCGGCGCTCAAAGGCAAGCGCAGCGCGGGCCTGACGCCACGCGAATTGGAAGTGTTGCAGATGATTGTGGAAGGCAAGTCAAACAAGGAAATCGCGGCTGTTCTTGACCTGAGCGCGAACACCGTCGCGGTGCATCGCGCCAATATGATGGATGCCCTGGGAGCGCACAAGACGGCTGAACTGGTGGTGTACGCGATCCGCAACGGGCTGGTAAACCTTCCGTGAATCGGCGAGCATTTCTTGCAGGCAT
>JBAVYO010000077.1:0-12359 GCA_049698855.1 Terriglobales bacterium | reverse complement strand
ATCGCGAAGGCACGCCGGTCCAGATGAATCGCAACATCGACCAGCACAACATCCTCGAAAATTATTCCGAGAGCATCCATGGCGAAGCCGTTCTCAAGAAGGGACTAATCGTCGCGGCTACGTGTGTGTCCTGCCACACCTCGCATAACATCCTGCCGCACACCGATCCGAATTCTTCGATCAACCGGCGCAACATCGCGGCCACCTGCACCAAGTGCCACGCCGAAATCGAAATGGTGCACCGCAAAACAATCAGGGGAGAACTCTGGCAGAAAGAGGCCAATGTACTGCCCGCCTGTCCCGATTGCCACCAGCCCCACAAAGTCCGCAACGTTTTCTACAGCCAGGGCATGGCGGACGCCGATTGCTTGCGTTGCCACTCCGATCAGCGCCTGAAGGCTGCCGACGGCCGCACCATGTTCGTCAGCGCCGCCGAAGTCGCCGCGTCGCGCCACGGCGCGAAAGGTGTCGCCTGCAGCCAGTGCCACTCCGAGGTCAATGTCTCGCATGTGCGCCCCTGCGAGACCATCACTCACCCCGTCGATTGCAGCAAGTGCCACGAGGAAATGGGCCAGCAGTATCAGCGCAGCAAGCACGGACAGCTCCAGGCCGCCGGCGACCAGAATGCTCCCAACTGCAAGGACTGCCACGGCACGCATCACATCCTGAGCAAGCACGATCCCGAGTCCAAAACTTTCCCGACCAACGTGCCCAATCTCTGCGGCGGCTGCCACCGCGAGGGTATGAAGGCAGCCCTGCGCTACACCGGGCGCCAGCACGATATCATTCAGAACTACACGGAGAGCATCCATGGCAAAGGCCTGATGAACAGCGGCCTGACCGTGACTGCCACCTGTACCAGCTGTCATACCGCGCACCTGATTCTGCCGCGCAGCGATCCCGATTCCACTGTCAATCCCAAAAACATTCCCGCCACTTGCGGCGCTTGTCATCATGGCATTCAGGAGCAGTTTGTTCAGAGCGTGCACTCCGCATCCGTCACCAAGACCGATAAGGAGCTCCCCGTTTGCAGCGATTGCCACAGCGCTCACCAGATTCGCCGCACCGATGAGACCGGCTTCAGGCTCGAGGTCATGGACAAGTGCGGCAAATGTCACGCGGAAATCGCCAAGACTTATTTCGAGACCTATCACGGCAAGGTTTCGCGCCTTGGTTACGCCGGAGCCGCCAAATGCTTCGACTGCCACGGCTCGCATGACATTTTGCCGGTAACCGATCCGCGCTCACATCTGAGCCGCGCCAATGTGGTCCAGACCTGCCAGAAGTGCCACGCCAATGCGACTCGCCGCTTCGCCGGTTACCTGACACATGCCACGCACCACGACCCGAAGAAATATCCATTTTTGTTCTGGACCTTCTGGGGCATGACTGCGTTGCTGATCAGCACATTTGTATTTGGCGGCATTCACACGCTGTTATGGCTGCCGAAAGCGATCCAGATGCGTCGTGAACTGCGCGCCGAGGAAGCCAGGGAAGCGGCCGGGGAAGCCGAACCGAAGCCCAATAGCGAGGATGGCAATCATGCCCACTGATCTTCAAAAGCCGGGGACAAACGGGGATGGCCTCGCCGCCGAAGTTCCTTACGGCGGAACTGAACGCCGTTCCCCCGCCAGCGGCCCGGTGCGCCCGGAGCGCGAATTCGTCCGCTTCACTCGACTCCAGCGCGCCCTTCACGCCTGCATGATCGTCAGCTTTATCAGCCTGGCAACCACCGGCCTCACTCTTAAGTTCTCCTATACTCCGTGGGCGGCAACGGTCTCGCGCTTCCTCGGCGGATTCCAAACCGCGGGCTACATTCATCGCGCCGCCGCCGTCCTGATGTTCGGAGTTTTTTCCACCCACCTCTACGACCTCGTGCGGCACATGAGGCGCGAGCACAAATCCCTGCTGGCCCTGATCTTTGGCCCTGACAGCATGATGTTCAACCGCAAGGATCTCGATCAGTTCATCGCCACCATGAAGTGGTTCGTCGGCCGCGGCCCGCGGCCGCAATACGGACGCTGGACTTACTGGGAAAAGTTCGATTACTTCGCCGTGTTCTGGGGCATCGCCGTCATCGGCTCAACCGGCCTGACGCTGTGGTTTCCGGTTTTCTTCACGCGCCTGATCCCGGGATCGTTCATCAATATCGCCACCATCATCCATAGCGACGAAGCCTTGCTCGCGACCGGTTTCATCTTTACGGTCCATTTTTTTAACACCCATCTGCGCCCGGAGAAATTTCCGATGGATACGGTCGTGTTCACCGGCCACATGCCGGTCGCCGAACTGAAGCGCGACAAGCCGCTCGAATATGAGGCGCTGGTGGCCAGCGGCCAACTCGAATCCCATCTCGAAGAGCCGCAACCCGAAATCGTGGTGCGCACCATTCGAGGCTTTGCCTGGGTCGCGCTCAGCATCGGTTTCAGCATCGTGATCTGGATTATTTACGCGATGATCTTCGCGTACAAATAGGAGGCATGAGTCCGTGAAGGCCGCGAAACAACTCGGAATTCTGTTCGGGATCATCCTTATCCTCGCGATCGCCGGCGTGTCGCCTGTCGTCGCGTCCGATAAGGATTGTCTTGCCTGTCATAGCGATCCCACCATGAAGTCCGAGTCCGGCAAGAGCCTGCACGTCGATCCTGCCAAGCACAAAAGCAGCGTTCACGGCGATCTCGGCTGCACCACCTGCCACGTGGGAGTCAAGGAGTATCCGCATCCGAAGAACATGAAGCTGCCCACTTGCGCCACCTGTCACGATCAGGAGGTCGCGCAGGTTCCTCAAAGCGTGCACTCAATTCTCGGCAAGGATGCCTGCGCCAGTTGCCACGGTAAAACTCACGAAGTCCAGCACGCCGATAAACTCGTGCCGCAGCAGTGCGCCACCTGCCACGAAGATGCCGTCCACGGCTTCGAGCAGGGAGTTCACGCGGCAGCGACGAAGAATGGCGAGAAGCAAGCCCCCACCTGCCTCGCCTGCCACGGCAGCCCGCACCAGATCGTTGCCGCCGACGATCCCAAGTCGCCAGTCCATCACAACAACATTCCCGCCACCTGCGGCACCTGTCACGGCCAAAAACTAGTAATGGATAGCGTTGGCCAAAGCACTCAAGAATTTCATTCCTACGAAGAGAGCGTGCACGGACGCGCGGTCGCCAACGGATCCACCAAGGCCGCTGTCTGCACCGATTGCCACGGCGTCCACGAGATCCGCCGCGCCAGCGACGACAAATCTACCATTTTCAAATTCAACATTCCCGCCACCTGCGCCAAGTGTCACGAGTCGGTCAAAACCGAGTTCATGCAGAGCATCCACGGCCAGGCCATCAGCAAGGGCAATTCGCTCGCCCCTGTCTGTACCGATTGCCACGGCATCCACTCCATCAAATCGCATCTCGATCCCAACTCTTCCGTCGCCGCAAAAAATCTGGCGCGCACAACCTGCGCCCGTTGCCACGAAGGCGTCCGTCTTTCGCAAGAGTTCGGCGTCGAAGGTGGACGCACCACCACGTACCTGGCGAGCTATCACGGACTGGCTTCCGAATTAGGCTCGACAGTCGTTGCCAACTGCGCCAGTTGCCACGGCGTCCACAACATCCTGCCCTCGAGCGATCCTCGCTCCACCATCAACCGCGCCAATCTGATCAAGACCTGTGGACAATGTCACCCCGGCGTGACCGACAAATTTGTCGTCGGCAAGATTCACGTCGACGCGCCTCTCTCCGCCGATATCGGCAGCAAGGCCGTCCGCTGGATTCGCAGCTTTTACCTCAGCATGATCCTCGCCGTCATCGGCGGCATGGTCCTGCACAACCTGATTATCTGGCGCCGTAAAGCCATCATGCGCCGCGACGAATTTCCCCGCACCGTTACGCGCATGACCACCAGCCAGCGCTGGCAGCATATTGTTCTGCTCACCTCATTCATCACTCTGGTCGTCACCGGCTTTGCTCTCAAATTTCCCGACTCCTTCCTCTCCATGATCCCCGGCATGGGAGAAAAGGCCCGCGGCATCGTTCACCGCATCGCCGCCGTTTGCATGATCGGCGCAAGCGTCTATCACCTCGTCTATCTGTTCGTAACTCGCGACGGCCGCCGCATGGTCAAAGACATGTTGCCCGAACCGAAGGATGCCTTCGATGCCATCGGCACCATGCGCTATTATCTCGGCCTCGGCGGCGCAAAGCCCGAATTCAAGCGTTTCACCTACGCCGAGAAAGCCGAGTATTGGGCGCTGGTCTGGGGCGTCATCGTGATGGCCGCCACCGGCACCGCTCTCTGGGCCAAGGTCTGGGTCGGACACCTGTTCCCGCGCTGGTGGCTCGATATTGCCACCTCCGTCCATCTTTACGAAGCGATCCTGGCCTCGCTCGCCATCGTCGTCTGGCACTTCTATCAGATCTTTGTCGATCCCGATGTCTACCCCATGAACTGGGCGTGGTGGGACGGCAAGGTCTCCGAGCATCACTATCGTGAGGAGCATGGTCTCGACAGCGAAACCCTGCTAGCCGCCGCGCGCGAGGATGCGGATTCCGAGCATTCCGCCGCAGCCAATGGCAACAGCCATGGTGCCTCTAACGCCGAGGAAGAGAAGGTCCCTCATAGTTAGGAAGCTCTGTGAAGCCTTCGGGTTCCTCCGTGCACCTCCGTGTACTCTGTGGTTTGCGCTTTTTGCTCAGACTTAATCAGGCCTTCCTTAGGGCGGGGCGGCTTGGTTAGCAGTGCCTGTACCGCCACAGTTTCTGATATAAGCATCTGTTCACGATCCCGCATGCTGGAGGTCTGTTCTCGTCATGGCCGATTCGAATTCAACTCCCTCGCCGCAACTCACTGGCATCGCTCGCATCCGGCAGATGGTCAGCAATCCGATCTCGATTATCGGCCTTGCCTTAGCCGTCGTAGCTTTCGGCAACATTCTGTTCCTGTTCTTTATCGACCTCACTTCGGCCCACTCCAGCCCCTACATCGGCATTCTCGCCTACATGGTCGCGCCTGCCATCCTTGGCTTCGGCTTGCTGCTGGCCGTCTTCGGAGCCGTCTATTACCGCCGCAAGCGCCTCGAATCCACCGGCGCCGCGCCCTACGTACGTCTCGATTTCTCCGATCCCTCGCAGCGCGGAGCCGTAGCTTTTTTCCTGGCCTTCATCATCGTCTTTGTTGGCATGAGTGTGGTCGGCAGCTATAAGGCCTACAACTTCACCGACTCCGTGGGTTTCTGCGGACAGCTTTGCCACTCCGTCATGAATCCCGAGTTCACCGCTTACCAGCAGTCGCCCCACGCCCGCGTCGCCTGCGTCGATTGCCACGTTGGAGCCGGCGCAACCTGGTATGTGAAATCAAAACTCTCCGGCGCGCGCCAGGTCTTCAAGACCGCGCTCAATACGTTCCCCCGCCCCATCCCGACTCCGGTCCACAACTTGCGCCCCGCCGCCGAAACCTGCGAAACCTGCCACTGGCCCAAGAAGTTTTACGGCGCTCAGCTCAAGGTCTTCAATCACTTCTCAAGCGACGAAAAGAACACCCCGCGCCAGATTCGCCTGCTCATCAAGACTGGAGGCGGCGATCCCTCCACCGGCGAACCCGAGGGCATTCACTGGCACATGAACATCGCGAATGAGATGACCTACCTCGCCACCGACGAACAGCGCCAGACAATTGCGTACGTACGCGCGAAAGACTTGCAGGGCCGCGTCACCGAATACTTCGCCAAAGATTCCCCGCTCACCAAAGACCAAATCGCCAAGGCCGAAAAGCGCCGCATGGATTGCATCGACTGCCACAATCGCCCCACGCACATTTACACTCCGCCCGATACCTCCGTCGATCGCTCCTTCGCCGCCCACCGCCTCGATATCAACCTGCCCTTCCTCAAGCAGCAGTCCATCGCCGCGCTCACCGGCCAGTACGCCACCACCGACGCCGCCATGCAGGGCATCGCCAAAACCATCGAGAGTTTTTACGAGACAAAATACCCCGACGTCTCCAAATCGAAGCAGCCCGAAATCCGCAGCGCCATCGAGGAACTCCAGCGTATCTACAAGCTCACCTTTTTCCCGGAGATGAAGCTCGACTGGAAGACCCACCCCAACAACATCGGACACTTTTATTTCCCCGGATGCTTCCGCTGCCACGACGGCAACCACGTCAGCCCCGAAGGCAAGGTGATCCCGAAGGGATGCGACACCTGCCACACAGTTCTAGGCCAGCAGGAGAACGACGTGAATATCACCTCGACGCCCGGCCTCACCTTCAAACATCCAGTCGATCTAGGAGACATGACAGCAGTAAACTGCGCCGATTGCCACACCGGAGGAGTAAGTCCGTAGCAACACCCAGCGGACAGCGTGGGAGTTACGGAAGAGGCCGTTCCGCCGGGAAACACTTGACGCCAGAAAGAGTCCAAACCTAGCATTTCTCTATGATGTGGACCGCATTCTTAGATGCGCTCCGAAAGAGCGAGATTGTTCTCTACGGGTTGGTGGCTGGCGCCGCCACGGTCGTGGTCACTGTCCCGGCGATGCTTCTACTCGGGGGTCTGGTCACCTACCTTCTTGACGACCACGTGTCATGGTACGGAACCGGAGACCAGTGGGCAGCGCTAGTATTGAGTGCTGCCATTTATGTCGGCATCATCGCGGGGGTAATCGTTTGTGGGCTCGAGATCAGATCTCGTTTGCGCAGAAAGTCCATTTAAACTAAGAGGAGCCCCTCTGTCATCAAACTCGGGCCGGGCGGGTGCCCCGTCCTATCGCGAAGCGAAGGGCGGGGACTTTGACTTCCGATCCACCACCACCACTTCCATCCGCCCATCCATGTTCCCTCCCAAAACAACCCTCGACCCAGCCGGCGCTCGATGTCTCCTCGACCCAAGAACGGAGTGCGACGAATCGGAGGGCAAAAAAAGTCAAAGGCGAACAGCGGGAGAAAATCGGCGAAGAAAAGGAGGGTGGCTCACGCAAGCCGTCTTTTGGCTTGAGTGGGGGAATTCGGAGGGGCTCCCCTGAAACGACCCGCGTCCCCAACTCCATACAATAGAATGTCATGGAACTGGCCAAACACCTAGACAATTCTTAGGCCTTTTTGTCTACTTTCGTACCCCCTAAAAACCCCCTCAAATGTCTACTTTAGTACCCCCTACTAAAGTAGACATTTTTGCCCCTCGTGTGCCCTAAAGACTGCCCTCTCTTCCGGACGGAGAACACCATAAAAAAGCGGCCCAGGTTGCCCTGGGCCGCAGTCGTTCGGTATTTCGCGTACCGTCTTGCAGCACTTCCGCAGACGGTGGCCGCGGATTACGGATTCACTACCAGACACACCGACGTCGTCTGCTTTGCGTAGTCCGTGCTTTGCGTTGGAGTAAACGTGACCTTCAACGTATCGCAAGTTGCAGGTGAAACGGGCACTTTTGGCTCGGTTCCCGCTGCCGGTGAATAGACGAACGATCCCGGCACGCTGGCGGTCGCATCAAGCTGGGTTGAACTCAACACCGTCCCATGCGTGATCGGCGCTGGCGTCGCCCATGCGAGTCCGCTGGGCAGCTTTGCCGCAACCGTTTTCTGTGTCGCCTTCGCCGAGGAATAAACATCGTCCGCGGCCCATGTCGCCGTCAGCGTACAGGTTCCCGTGCCGCTGAGCATTGTCACCGTCGTTCCAGCGATGTAGCAAACCGTCGCTGGCGATGCCGAGATTGCCGCTGTGGTGCTGGCGTTGGTTGTCGCCACCACCGTGAACGAGCTCTGGTACGCAGCGCCGGATGGCGCGCCGGTAAAGCTCACCGTCGGCGGAATTGGCGTTTCGACCTGTGTCTGCTCGGTAACTGTGGGCGCTGCCAGGTAGTTGGTGCTGGCGGGCGCGTTCAATGTCACCGTGCAGGTGCCAGTGGTTTTGTTGATCGTGTAGGTCCCGGCGTTATGAGTGCACGAACCGGAGCCGCCGAACGTGATCGCCGTACCCGCGCTGGCCACTACCGTGAACGAGCTCTTATCGGTCGCCGTTGGAGGCGCCGGAGTCGTCACTGTGATGGTCTGGCTGGCAGGCGTCGCGCTCGTCGTTTGCGTCACCGTAGACGCAGCCGAGTAGTTGGCGTTGCCCGCCTGATTCGCGATCACCGAGCAAGTGCCCGTGCCGCTCGTCACGGTGTAGGTTGCGCCCGAGTTGCTGCACGATCCCGAACTGCTAAACGAGACCGCGTTGCCGCTAGCGCCGCCCGTAGCCGCAACCGTGAAGCTGCTGTTGTAGGTCGCGCTCGATGGAGCGTTCGTGGTGAACGCGATCGCCTGCGACAGCTGCGTCGCGCTTACCGTCTCGGTCACCGTTGGGGCCGCCGCGTATTGCGAGTTGCCCGCCTGATTCGCGATTACCGAGCAGGTGCCCGTGCCGCTAGTCACGGTGTAGGTCGTGCCCGAGTTGCTGCAGGCTCCGGCGCTTGTGAATACCACCGGGTTGCCGCTTGCGCCGCCCGTGGCTGCCACCGTGAAGCTGCTGTTATAAGCCGCGCTCGACGGAGCGTTCGTGGTGAACGTGATCGTCTGGGTCTGGCTCGGATTGACAACCTGGCCGCCACTCAGCGTGCCCGTGCCGCCGCTGTGGTTGCTGTCGCCCGAGTACGTCGCCGTGATCGTGTCGGTCCCGACTGGGAGACTTGTCGTGGTACAGGTTGCAGTTCCCGGATTGCCCGAGGCGACCGTCGTCGTGCCGCAGCCAGTGTTGCTGCTCCACGCGACCGTTCCGCTGACATCCATCGGCCTGCGGCCCTTGACCAGCCCGTACGCTCCGCTAATTGTCGCGGTGAACGTAACCGACTGTCCCGAGGTCGAAGGATTCAGACTGGAACCTACGCTCACACCAGCGCCAGCCGCATTCACAACCTGGCCGCCGCTCAGTGTGCCCGTGCTGCCTGCGTTATTTGTGTCGCCCGAGTACACAGCCGTTACGGTGTGTGTCCCTTGCGTCAGCGTCGAGGTGCTGATCGAAGCGGCCGAACCCGATACCAGTGTCTCGGTATCGAACAGGTTGCCGTCGACGTTGAACTGCACCGTTCCCGTCGGACTTGTTCCCGTCACGCTGGCCGTGAAGTTCACTGCTTGGCCATACGCCGACGGATTCAGTGTGGACCCAACGCTCACGGTTGCGCTCGCCTGATTCACTGTCTGGTTGAGCGTGCCCGAGCTGCTGTTGTGGTTGCTGTCACCCGAGTAGTTCGCCGTGATCGTATCGCTTCCTACAGGGAGACTTGTCGTTGTGCAGGTTGCCGTTCCCGGATTGCCTGTCGTGACCGTCGTTGTGCCGCAGCCGGTGTTAGAACTCCACGCCACCGTTCCGCTGACATCCATCGGTTTGCGGCCCTTGACTAGCCCGTTCGCTCCGCTGATTGTCGCGGTAAACGTGACTGACTGACCCGGTGTCGAAGGATTCAGACTCGATGTCACGCTCACGCCTGCGCCAGCCGTATTCACAATCTGGCCGCCGCTCAACGTGCCCGTGCTGCCGCTGTTATGCGTGTCGCCCGAGTACGTCGCGGTTACAGTGTGTGTCCCCTGCGCCAGCGTTGATGTGCTGCTTGAAGTGGCGGAGCCGGAAGCCACCGTTACCGGCGAACCGAAAGCGTTGCCGTCAACGTTGAACTGCACCGTTCCAGTTGGACTCGATCCAGTCACGCTGGCCGTGAAGCTCACTGCCTGGCCGTACGATGACGGATTAAGGCTCGATCCCACCGATGTGCTCGTGCTCACCTGATTGACCGTCTGATTCACCGTGCCCGAGCTGCTGTTGTGGTTGCTGTCACCCGAGTAGTTCGCGGTGATTGTGTCGGTTCCGACCGGGAGGCTTGTCGTCGTACATGTCGCCGTCCCCGGATTGCCGGTCGTGACCGTCGTCGTACCGCAGCCGGTGTTGGAACTCCACGCTACCGTGCCGCTGACAGCCATCGGCCTGCGGCCCCTGACCAGTCCATTCGCGCCGCTGATCGTCGCCGTGAATGTGACTGACTGCCCGTAAGTGGTTGGATTGAGACTGGAAGCAACGCTCACGCCTGCGCCGGCCGCACTAACTACCTGGCCTCCGCTCAACGTACCCGTGCTGCCGCTGTTATTGGAGTCGCCCGAGTACGTCGCCGACACCGTGTGCGTGCCATTCGTCAGCGTTGAAACGCTGCCCGAAGCGGCCGAACCTGATGCCAGCGTTACTGGCGAACCGAAAGCGCTGCCATCGACCGTGAACTGCACCGTACCGGTCGGACTCGTTCCCGTCACGCTGGCCGTGAAGCTTACCGCCTGGCCATACGACGAAGGATTCAGGGTGGAACCAACGCTTACGCTTGCGCTGGCCGGCGCGGCGGTTACCGATTTCGTGATCTGAGCCGCAGCCGAGTAGTTAGTGTTGCCAGACTGATTCGCGATCACCGAGCAGGTGCCCGTGCCGCTAGTCATGGTATAGGTCGCGCCCGAGTTGCTGCACGAGCCGGAACTGGTGTACGCCACTGCCAAGCCGGAAGTCGCCGTAGCCGCTACCGTGAACTGGCTGTTATAAGCGGCGCTTGCAGGCGGGTTCGTGGTGAACGTGATGGTCTGGCTGGCCGGCGTTGCGCTGGTGGTCTTCGTCACCGTCGGCGCAGCCGAGTAGTTGGTGCTGCCGGCCTGATTCGCGATCACCGAGCAAGTGCCCGTGCCGCTGGTCATGGTGTAGGTCGCGCCCGAATTGCTGCACGATCCTGAACTGGTGTAGGCAACCGCCAAGCCGGAAGTCGCCGTGGCCGCTACCGTGAATTGGGCATTATAGGCCGCGCTTGCGGGCGGGTTTGTCGTGAACGTGATCGTCTGGCTCGCCGCCGTAGCGCTGGTGGTTTGCGTCACTGTAGGCGCAGCCGCGTAGTTGGTGTTGCCCGCCTGATTCGCGATCACCGAGCAAGTGCCCGTGCCGCTGGTCATGGTATAGGTCGCGCCGGAGTTGGTGCACGATCCTGAACTGGTATAGGCAACCGTCAACCCGGAGCTCGCCGTGGCCGCCACCGTGAATTGACTGTTATACGCCGCGCTCGCAGGCGCGTTCGTGCTGAACGTGATCGTCTGACTGGCCGCAGTCGCGTTCGTGGTCTGCGTGACCTGCGTGGCCGCCGCGTAATTGGTGTTGCCCGCCTGATTGGCCTTCACTGTGCAGGCGGTCGTGCCGCTGGTCATCGTGTACGTCGCGCCCGAGTTGCTACAGCCTCCCGAGCTGGTGTAGGCAACCGCAAAGCCGGAGCTGGCCGTTGCCGCTACCGTGAAGGTACCGTTGTAGGCTTCGCTCGAGGGTGCGTTCGTCGTGAACGTGATCGTCTGCGAGGCCAGGCTTGCGCTCACAGTGTAGGGAACTTGCGGGGCAGCCGAGTAGGTGCTGTTGCCCGCCTGGTTTACATCCACCGTACACGCGGTCGTGCCGCTGGTCATGGTGTAGGTTGCGCCCGAGTTCGAGCAGCCTCCCGAGCTGGTATAGGTAACTGCCAAGCCCGAACTCGCGGTACACGCGATGGTGAAGCTGCCGTTGTAGACTTCGCTGGCCGGAGGAGCTGTGCTGCACGTAATCGTCTGGCTGGTGAGACCACCGGTCGGTGCGAACAGGTTGATCAGGCCGCTCTGGTTCGGGCTGCCCCAGCCGGTGCACAGATCGTAGCCGGTTACAGCGGAATTCGTGCTGCCGCAGCTGCCGCTGGTGCTGTCATGGAACAGGCTGCTGTAGGTGGTGCCGCCCAAAGCAGCTTGCGGGTAAATGATCGGATTGATGAAGCCGATCAACTCGCTGTTGGACGCCGCCTGCTGATTGGCAAGAGCCGTGTAGCCGGCCCACATGGGCGCAGCAAAACTGGTGCCGCCGTAGTCATTGGCCGTGCAAGTGGTTTGGTCGGCGCAGACGTAAAAGGTATTATTCGCGTTGGCCGCGACGTCGGGACCGTTCCGGTAAGTCGTGGACCCCTTGTTGGACGAGGTAATCACGCCTGAAATCTGCTGCCAGGAGGGGATCGCGTTATGGAGCGGGTCAATGCCGCCGCCGCTGTCGGTCCACGCGCTTTCCGATGCCCATGGACCAGCCGCGCCGGTGGTGGTCAAGTCCGTACCGCCAACAGCAACCACATAGTCGTCGTCCGCCGGGAAGGGATAACATTTGCTGTCCACCGTCGAACACCAGGTCTGATCGTCTCCGGACGCGGCATAGAAGTTCTGCCCTTGCGTTGCCATCTGCTTCCAATAGGTCTCATCCGTGCTTTGGTTCGTGTCCTCCCAGCCCCACGAACAGCCAATCTGTTTGGACAATGGAGCATCGGTAGTCGCTACCATGGCGCTTATGATGGCTGTATCGGTGCTCCCCACGTACATGTACAGCAT
>JBAVYO010000076.1:0-3175 GCA_049698855.1 Terriglobales bacterium | reverse complement strand
AAGAAAGCCCGTGATTTTCTTCCGCCTTACCCGCGTACCACTGGCGCTGCTCCGCCATGCCAGCGAAATCTGATGACAGAAATGCAAGCGCATAGAGGGCGTTGCGAGTGATGTAGTCATCTAACTTCCGTCCTTGCGCTTCCCGTATGGTCTTTCGTGCGTCGTCGAATTTCTGCAACGCCAAGTAGGCGTTGGCAAGGTTGTCCCAGGGAGCGACATTATCGGAATTCAGGCGCAAGTCCTCTCGAGTCAGTTCCGCCGACTTTTCATGCTGTCCCAGTTCGGCGTAGACGACACCCAGATTGAGGTAAGCGCGTGATTTTTGCGGATAGCTTTCAATTTCCTCTTCATAGGCCTGCGCGGCTTTATCCAGTTCTCCGGTTACATTCAGATAGTAGTTTGCGGCGATAGCTACTTTTTCGCGCTCGCTGGCGCGGCCGCGCAATTGAAAGGCCTTCGTAAAGTATTCGCTGGCTCGCCCCATCTCGGCCAAACTGAAGTATTCTCCGCCGAGCGCCAGGTAGCCCATCGCAAAATTGGGATCGAGCTGGATGGCGCGTTGGTTGAAAGGTACAGCTGCACCCGGACCTTTTTCCCGATCGGCTTTTTGCCCGAGAGTGTAGGCCTTCAGCGCGTCGAGAGATGAAGTCGTTGCCTGCTCCAAGGGAGCGTCGAATCGTTGCACCGTCGTTAGGGACTCGCCCAGTTCGCGCCGTAGCTTTGAAACGGCAGCACCAAGTACGTCTAGAACTTTTTCCTTACTCGCAGCGGTGACTTGCTCCTGCGCCAGGAAATCTCCAGTCTGACAATTCACTGCTTTCAATCCGACAACGTATTCGCTGCCCAGGCTACCAATGGAACCGGCAATGTATGCCTTACTGCCCGTGCGCTGGCACACTTCACGCGCGAGTTCCGGAGTGAGTTTCGTCCCCCCTGGACGCGTCATCTGCTGCAACGTATCTGTGACTTTTCTGTCGGAAAGAACGTTCAGGAACGGAGACTGATTTAGTGCGACGCTCATGGCGGTCTTGAGGGTATCGTCGAACACGGCATCGCCTGTGCTGTTCGAGAAATCGGTGAGCACGACTGTATCTTTGTCCGTCAGGGGCTTGCTGAGATGCGCGCGATAAGAGAGCCCGACTGCAATGAGCAACGCAACAACAAAAACCGTACCCACGATGTATGGCGCCCACTTGGCCCATCCCGCATGACGATTAGCCCCGATCGCCGCCTTTGCCGCGCTCCGATCCGTGGAGGAAATTGCAGCTGAGTGCGACTCGGTATCCCGCTTGAGGCGCTGCAGATCGGTTCGCACATCCGCCGCATTTTGATAACGTAAGTTGCGGTCTTTCTCCAGTGCCTTGTTGATGATCCGTTCCAAGTCAACGGCTACGTCGGGATTCAGCCGCGCCACCGGAGTGGGTGCGGCGTCCAGAATCGCCTTGAAGATCACGGCTGAGCTTTCTCCGCGAAACGGCTGCATACCCGTTGCCATCTCGTAGAGCACGGCGCCAAACGAAAACAAATCGCTGCGCGCATCCAGTTCCCGCGCCCGCGCCTGCTCCGGCGACATATAGGCCATGGTGCCTATCGTGGAACCGGGGCTAGTCAGATCCGATTCTTCGAGCCTCGCATGAACGGATGCCGCAGTGATTCCGCTGGAGGAAGCGGCCGCAGCGGCCCCTACTTTGGCCAAACCGAAGTCCAGAATCTTGGCGTGCCCGCGTTTCGTAACGAAGATATTGGCGGGCTTGATGTCGCGATGAATAATCCCCTCGGAGTGAGCTGCGTCCAGCGCGTCGGCAATCTCAATGGCGAGACCCAGCAAGACATCGGTATCGAGGGGTCTTCCGGCAATCCGGTGCTTAAGGGTCAGGCCTTCCAGAAACTCCATGGCGATGAAGGGCTCGCCTTCCTGCTGCTGACCAATCTCGTAAATCGTGCAGATATTGGGGTGATTTAACGCTGAAGCCGCTTGGGCCTCTCGCTGAAAGCGCGCCAGCGCCTGAGGGTCTTTCGCAACCGTATCCGGCAGAAACTTCAGGGCGACAAAGCGGTGGAGGGTGAGATCCTCGGCTTTGTAGACAACGCCCATACCGCCCCCGCCCAATTTCTCGACGATGCGGTAGTGCGAGATAGTTTGCCCAACCATTAGGGCTGAATCTTAGGGCCAGAAATAAGCTAAGTCAATCAGGCGTGACCCGGCTTGACGAGAAGACGCCGTTGCAAGTCAGGTGGAACACTTTCAACATCCGAGAAAGGAGAACGTCTACTTCTCGGAAGCGACCTTTATGCGCGTTTCCGCTCTTTGGAGCGCGTCTTCGGCGCGGTCGTAGTCAATCTCGGGATTATTGCTCTTCAAACGTTCTTCGGCGCGCGTCTTTGCTTTTTCGGCGCGCTGGACGTCGATTTCCGGTGGCCGCTCGGCGGTTTCGGCCAGGATGGTGACTTTGTCAGGGAGCACTTCGGCAAAGCCCCACGCTACCGCCAGCGTATGCGTCGCGCCACTGGCGCGGTAGGTGAGTTCGCCGGATTTCAACTCGGTGATGAGCGGTGCGTGGCCGGGCAGGATTCCGAGATAGCCATCCCGGCCGGGAATCTGGGCCTCCTCGGCAGGGACATCTTTCACCACCAGTTTTTCCGGGGTGACGATCACGAGTTGGAAAGTGTCGGACATCGTCCTTCGTCGTTCGCTGTTCGTCGTTCGCTAGACCGTTCCATCGCCGCGCTGTTGCTGCTGTTGCTAACGACGAGCGACTAACGACCAACGACTATCTTACGCTGCTACGGCTTTCATTTTCTCGGCCGTTTCCTGCACTTCTTCGATCGTTCCCTTCATGTAGAACGCCTGCTCGGGGATGTCGTCGTACTTGCCTTCGACGATTCCACGGAAGCCCTTTACGGTGTCGGCGATCTTCACGTAGCGTCCCGGTGTGCCGGTGAATTGCTCGGCCACGAAGAACGGCTGGGAGAGGAACTTCTGCACTTTGCGTGCGCGCGCGACGGTGAGCTTCTGGTCTTCGCTCAGTTCGTCGATGCCGAGGATGGCGATGATGTCCTGCAGATCTTTATAGGTCTGGAGGGTTTTCTTCACCATCTGCGCGACATCGTAGTGATCCTGCCCGACGATGCGCGGATCGAGAATGCGCGAGGTCGAGGCCAGCGGATCGACGGC
>JBAVYO010000075.1:0-2464 GCA_049698855.1 Terriglobales bacterium | reverse complement strand
GAACTTCCTCCCTATTTGGTCTTGCTCCGTGTGGGGTTTGCCCTGCCCGCGGCATTACTGTCGCGGCGGTGCGCTCTTACCGCACCTTTTCACCCTTACCGGAGCCTTGCGGCCCCGGCGGTATGTTCTCTGTGGCACTTGCCGTCCAACCGGCTTAAACCGGCCGTCCCGGACGTTATCCGGCACACTGCTCAGCGGAGTTCGGACTTTCCTCTGTCTTTCAACAGCGATCGCCCGGTCCGGCTGCCAACCTTGTCATTATAGTCCACGCCAGATTTGGCCTTCGGCGTTATGGCCCTTCGAAGTCTCCGGAAAAACTCGATCTGGTGTTGCTTTTGGGTGGCGCAGCGCTTTCAGCGCTGCGATAACCGGCTTGTTTCCAGGCCGGCTTTAGCCTCTGAGGCCGACTTCGCACAAAAAATGCTCTTCGGCAGCCGAGAGAGTCGCCAACGCCTGTTTGCCGGATTTCTTGCACCTTATTCCTTCGGCGCCAGCGCGAAGGCATACACCAGCAATGCCACGCCAATCAGCAGTGGAATGAGCCCCACCAGGTAAGCCGGCTCCTCGCGCTCAAGCCCGCGAACCATCGCCATGAAGCCGATGCCGACGGCAGCCGTAATCAACCCTCCGAGCTTTATGCCCTCCAACCGGCGCCGAAGAGCGCTTTTCTCCTTCTCCCGAAAATATTCCACCGCCGACTTCGCCCCTTCGCCAGAACTCTCGGCGATCTTCTTCAGCGCCTCGCTGGTGTAGTAGGCTTCGCGCTCTTTTCGGCGCGCATCCGACCACGACGCCACGCCCAGGAACGAAAACAGCGCGATGCTGCCGACGATGGGCACAAATATGCCCACAACCGGAATCCAGTTCTCCCCAATCTCCATGAACATATCCGCCTCCCAACCTCATTGTTTGGCCTTCGTTGGGTATGACCCCGCCTGAGGATCGGCGGTTTCACTTTTTTCACGATTCGCGGAAGGCGAATCTCCACCATTAAGTTCGCGAATGCAGCCAAAAATACTGCAACCGCCGAGATCGCGATTCTGTCATACCCTTGTGGACGAAGTCCGCCATGAGCGCACTCGACGATCAAGCCGCGGTTGAACGGGTATTAGCTGGAGACATCTCCGCCTTCGAGCATCTCGTTCACCGTTGGCAGTCTCCGCTCATCAACCTTGCCTACCGCTTTTGCCACGACCGCGGACGCGCCGAGGAAATGGCGCAGGAAGCTTTCCTTCGCGCCTACCGCGCGCTCGCACAATGGCGCAGGGATGCCGCCTTCTCCACCTGGCTCTTCGCGCTGGCAACAAACTTCTATCGTTCGGAGCTGCGCCGCCTCCCCGCTCCCAGCGTTTCCATCGACGACGTGCGCGAGCCAATGGATCCTCGCGCCATTGATGGAGGCCTTGAAGATCATGACCGCGATTTGGCCGTTCGCCACGCCGTTGTCGCGCTTCCAGCCAAATATCGCGAGGCTTTAATTCTCTTTTATTTTCACGAGATGAATGTTCCCGCCGCCGCGCGCAGTCTCGGCTTGCCCGAGGGCACATTCAAAGCGCGCTTATTTCGCGGACGCGAGATCCTGCGCGGCAAGCTGCCACAACTGCTGGCGCTGCCTAGGTTGAAGGAGGCCTGAAGTTATGCAAGAAGAGAACATGAAAGACGACGACATCGACCGCATTCTCTTCCAGCAGGATGAGATTGTTCCCTCGTCCGGTTTCGCCGCCTCGGTCATGGACGCCGTACGCCGCGAAGCCTCCGCACCTCCGCCCATCCCTTTCCCCTGGAAGAGAGCGCTGCCTATCGTCCTGCTCGCCGCCTTCGCGCTCGCGCTCGCGCTCGTGGTCGCCGGATCGGCTGTCTTTATCCTTCATGTCGCGACCATGCAGGGCGCCCAATCACAAACTCTGTCAGCCGCACCCATCTCGCTTCCATCGCTCTCGTCGCTCACATTTCATGGCGATCCCGCCAGCATCTGGGTCTGGCTTGTTATCTCCCTGGTCGTGGCATGGGCCTTAGTGAAGCTCTCAATGCGCCTTTCCGGAGGCAGCGCCTAGCTTTCGTCGCAATCCATGTTGAGAGGTTCAGGCTGGGCGCCCTCAACTCGAAAAGGCGCAAGACGAGCATCTTTCTTTTGTAACTTATTGATTTATAAATATACTACGTCTAAGTCCTTATTATTCAAAGATCTGGCGTCTCGACTTGCCCTAGATCTTTGATTCTAAAAGATCGCATTTTGAGGGGGGAGGAATTTCACGCCTCAAATTTCCATCAGCTCTCCGCGCTCTTTAGTGGTCGTTGTGTCGGTTTCTCCGTATCCACATGACACCGTCATAGAAGTCCGCTTGATTTCATAACCACGACGGCTCCTCAAGCCCGATACTTAGGTTGTCTAAAGACCAAGCGCTCGGGACGAAAGGAGCCAGTCATGTGGATTATAGGCTGTGATTATCATCCGAGTGGGCAA
>JBAVYO010000074.1:0-7168 GCA_049698855.1 Terriglobales bacterium | reverse complement strand
CCAGAAGCTTGTGGAAGCGGCGGGCTTCAGCGTAGTCCGGGAATTTGTCGGGCACGGCATCGGAACGAAGCTGCACGAAGCGCCGCAGATCCCGAATTTCGGCAAGAAGGGCCAGGGCGCGGAGCTTTCCGAAGGAATGGTTCTGGCGATCGAGCCGATGGTGAATTTTGGCGGCCCTGGGACGAAAGTCCTGAGCGATAAGTGGACAGCGGTAACGCTCGATGGCAGCCATAGTGCGCACTTCGAGCATTGCGTAGCGGTCACGAAACAAGGGCCGGTAATTTTGACCCAGTAGTTCTCAGTTCCCGGTTCTCAATTCTCGGTGAGAATCGGACGAACTTCGACTGAGAACTGAGAACTGAGAACTGGCAACTGAGAACTGATTTTCGGAGGGTAATGAGTAAAGAAGACGCGATTGAAGTGATGGCAGTTGTGATTGAGCCGCTGCCGAACGCCATGTTCAAGGTGGAACTGGAAAATAAACACCAGGTGCTGGCGCACGTTTCCGGCAAGATGAGAAAGAACTTCATCCGCATTCTGCCGGGAGACAAAGTCGCTGTCGAGCTTTCTCCCTACGACCTGAATCGCGGGCGGATTGTGTACCGATATAAATAGTGCTTCGGAAGCGGTGGGCGGGACGCCCGCGGGACAGCCGGCGAGGATGCCGGCGCTACATGGCAGTTGCGGTTACTGAGAACCGACAACTGAGAACTGAGAACTGATTTATGAAAGTAAGAGCATCGGTTAAGAAAATTTGCGACAAGTGCAAGGTCATCCACCGCAAAGGTGTGGTGCGTGTGATCTGCGAGAATTCGAAACACAAGCAACGGCAGGGATAAGGACGGAACGGTCTTGCAGTTGCAGTTACTGAAAGCTGACAGCTGAGGGCTGACGGCTGGTTTCAAGAGAGGGATCATGGCACGTATTGCAGGCGTCGATCTTCCGCGCAACAAGCACACGAATATCGCGCTCACTTACATTTACGGAATTGGCAATTCGCGCGCTACTCGAATTCTGAAGGCGGCGAACGTCGAGGCGGGGAAGAAGATACAGGACCTGAACGAAGAAGAGGTCAACCGCATCCGCCAGGTCATCGAGAGCGAAGGTGGCGTCGAGGGCGATCTGCGCAAAGACGTTTCGATGAACATCAAGCGGCTCATCGAAATTGGCTCGTATCGCGGATTCCGGCATCGCCGGAACCTGCCGGTTCGCGGACAGCGCACACACACGAATGCCCGCACCCGTAAGGGTCCGCGCAAAGGCACGGTCGCACAGAAGAAGAAGGCGACAGCGAAGACATAAAGCAGTTCCCAGTTCTCAGCTCCCAGTTCTCAGTTCATTGAGACCTGGTTCTCACTGAGAACTGAGAACCGAGAACTGAGAACTTAGATATGGCAAAACCAGCAGCAGCGGGCGGCACAGCCGCTCCCGAAAAAAAAGGCAAGACGAAGAAGTTTAAGAAGAAAGAGCGCAAGCACGTTCCGCACGGATTGGTGCATGTGCAGGCCTCTTTCAACAACACGATCGTCACGATCACCGATATGAACGGCAACGTTCTGTCGTGGAAGAGTTCGGGATCGCTCGGCTTCCGCGGATCGCGTAAAGGCACGCCATTCGCCGCGCAGCAGGCGGCAATGAACGCGGCCAACATGGCGCGCGATCACGGAGTCCGCAGCGTTGACGTTCGCGTCAGCGGTCCGGGATCGGGCCGCGAGTCGGCCGTGCGCGCGCTGGCCGCGGCAGGAATCGAAGTGCGTTCCATCAAGGACACGACGCCGATTCCGCACAACGGCTGCCGTCCGCCGAAAAGACGCCGCGTCTAAGACGCGACGGGAGTTCTCAGTTCCCAGTTCTCGTTTCTCAGAAGAATCGAAGAATTTGAGATCTGGATCTTAACTGAGAACCGGGAACTGAGAACTGATTTTGTCCGGGACGAAGGGTGAAGCCAAACCCGTAAACCGGTCATCTAAAAGGAGAACAACTTGGCACGTTATACCGATGCAGTTTGCCGTCTCTGCCGCCGGGAAGGCATCAAGCTCTTCCTGAAAGGCACAAAGTGCTTTAGCGACAAGTGTCCCATTGAAAAGCGCAACTTCGCTCCCGGACAACACGGGAAAGACAAGAAGACCAAGGTCGTAGGCTACGGTCTGCAGTTGCGCGAAAAGCAAAAAGCGAAGCGCATTTATTTCACGCAGGAAGGGCAGTTCCGCAACTATTTTGAGACTGCGGCCCGCGCCCAAGGCGTGACTGGCGCCAAACTGCTTGAACAACTCGAACGCCGTCTCGACAATGTCGTGTTCCGGCTCGGGTTTGGAATTTCACGCCGCCAGGCACGGCAGTTGGTGCGCCATGGTCACGTACAAGTGAATGGGAAGAAGGTCAACATTCCCTCGTACCAAGTGTCCGTCGGTGAAGAGATCGCGATTCGCGAGAACAGCAAGAAGATTCCGATTCTCGAAATCGCCAAGGATTTCGCCAGCCATCAGCCCGCTCCGATGTGGCTTGAGGTCGATCGCGACAATTACAAAGGGCGGGTGACCGCGCTTCCGAAACGCGAAGACATCCAGCTGCCGGTGAACGAGCAGCTGATTGTTGAGTTGTATAGTAAGTAATACAAGTTCTCGGTTCCCGGTTCTCAGTTCTCTGTAAGATCGAAGAACCGTAGGCGAAATTATTCTGAGAACTGAGAACTAGGAACTGTTTTTTGGCCTTGTTTTTCGCGCCAGATCAGCCTGCAGCGGCGCTTGATCCGAATCTGGGCCGGTTCGGAGAGCCGCAGCGGAGCCACATGGCCGAGAGGAGAAACACCAATGCTTTGGAGAGGTTTTCAAAAACCGAAACGGCTGGCGAGCGACGCCACGTCACTCACCGACAAGTACGGAATGTTCTGGGCGCAGCCCTTTGAACGCGGATTCGGCACCACGATCGGCAATGCTCTGCGCCGCGTGATGCTCAGTTCGATCGAAGGGGCGGCCGTCACAGCGGTCAAAGTCGAAGGCGTACTGCACGAGTTTCAGTCCATCCCCGGCGTCGTCGAGGACGCGACCGACATCATCCTCAACATGAAGCAGGTGCCGTTCAAGCTCGCGGGCGATGGCCCGAAAGCGATCTACCTGCGCGCCGATCAGCCTGGAGTCGTGACCAGCGGCATGATTGAAGCCGATGGCGATGTCGAGGTGCTCGACAAGGAAGTGTATATTGCCACGGTGAGCGAAGGCGGCCGCCTGGATATGGAAATGCGCTTGAAGCGCGGCCGCGGCTATGTTGCCGCCGACAAGAATTTCGACGACGATCTTGGCATCGGTTTCATTCCGATCGACTCGGTTCACTCGCCTGTACGGAAATGTAATTACACCGTGGAAGCGGCGCGTCTCGGCCAGATCACCGATTACGACAAGCTGACGGTCGAAGTCTGGACCAATGGCTCGATCACGCCCGGAGACGCCCTTGGGCTCGCCGCGAAGCTGATTAAAGATCACATGAACATCTTTATCAACTTCGAGGAAGAGATCGAGACTGCCTCGTCGAGCGAAGAGCGCCGTCCCGAGATCAAGAACGAGAATCTGAACCGGTCGGTCGAAGAGCTGGAGCTTTCCGTCCGCAGCTACAACTGCCTGAAGAATGCGAACATTCAGACTATCGGCGAGTTGGTACAAAAGACCGAAGCCGAGATGCTGAAGACGAAGAACTTCGGGCGCAAGTCGCTCAACGAAATTAAAGAGATTCTGTCCTCGATGGGCCTGAGCCTGGGGATGAAGATCGACGAGCACGGCAATGCGGTGCCCGGACCGACTTCGAACCAGATTCTGCCCGCGTCGGCATACGGCGACAACGATCTGTAGAAAACGGTTCCCAGTTCTCAGTTCCCGGTTCTCAGTTGATCGAGATCTGGTTTTCACTGAGAACTGAGAACTGACAACTGAGAACTGGGGTTTCGCATGCGTCACAAAGTTGCAGGATACAAACTCGGACGAACCACATCGCACCGCCGGGCAATGTTCCGGAACATGGTGACTTCGATCATCATGGAAGAGCGGATTGAGACGACGGCCATCAAAGCCAAGGCGATCCGGCCGCTGGTCGAAAAAATGATCACGCTCGGCAAGAAGGGCGACCTCGCGGCACGCCGCCAGGCAGGCGCTTACTTGATGACCAAGGAGTCCGTTCACAAGCTTTTCGACACGGTGGCTCCCCGTTTTGGCGACCGCAACGGCGGTTATCTGCGGATCGTGCGCACCGCGTGGCGTAAAGGCGATGGCGCTGAGAAGGCGTTCATTGAGCTGCTCGGCAGCGAGCAGGTTCTCGACGAGAAGCGCCAGAAGCGCGCCGAAATCCGCGCCAAACGCGCCGAAGAGACGCGCAAGGCTATGGAAGAAGCCGATGCTCACGCGCAAGCCGAGCATGAAGCGGCTCCTGCCGAACCAGCCGAGGGCGGCGACAAGAAGGAGTAGTCAGCGATAGTAGCGTTTAGGTAAGGAATGTTTTCAAGAAGCAAAAGGGCGTCCGATATGGACGTCCTTTCTTTGTAGTGATCAAATAGCAGCCGAGACGTCCTGCGACATGATGACGATATTCGACACTGAAAGTCCTCTCAGCCATGAAGAGATGAGAGAGGTTAGGCAGTATGCTAAGGAACGCATTAGCCTGTGGCGAAGGTGCTCGCTCTACTCCACCATAGCGTTCCTCATGAGCTGTGGACTTATATACCCATTCTTGTATGGGCACTCGCTTCACGAGTACTGGCAGTCATTTGGGAAGTATCTCATTTTCGTTTCAATGGCCGCACTGCTCGTGTTCGTTTACTGCACTGGCATGTTTTGGAACGCGTGGCAGGCTCTTCGCGACGCAGAAAAAGGGCAGGAGCAGGCGAGGCAATAAGCCGACTGCATTTCCTGGTCGTGTACGCGTACCCGACAGTTTTGGCTTTCCGACGGCGATTACTGGCCAATCGGGCCGGTCGCGGTTCCAATGTAGCCAGTCTTGCCATCGAGCACAGCCAGCCGGAGTTCCGTGGTTCCGGACGGAACGTCCATATCGATTGGCACCATCATGCCCTTATCCACAATTTGCTGGTAGGTTGCGGCATCGAATGCGCGGTCCACTTTAGTGGTGCGAAGCGTCAGGTCCTTACCGGCAGAGTTATACAAGGCCGCGTAGAGGGTCACATTCATTTTCTTGTTGCCGCCGGAATCTTCGGCGCTCAAAGTCCTGGCGTCCACCAGAAAAATAACTTGCACTTTGTTTGGCCCAGTAGGCTTGGCCTGGGCGCGGAACGAGATCTGCGTGGAGGGTGCGTTAATCGCGAGCGCCGCGGCTACATCCTGGCTGTAGTTGCGATCCTTCGCCTCTCCGGGGTCAATGGCGAAATAACCCTTGCGGCAGCGGACCTGTGTGTCAGGTTGATTCAACTTCACTTTGATACTGCGATATTTCCCATCCCACTTTTTGTTCTCGGGATAGTATCCGATCGAGTAGGAAGCCTTGTCGTCGGAAGCGGCCAAAGCGATCCCGAATTTGATTTCGTTCTGATTGGTATAGGCCTTGCCGCCGGTCTCGGCCGCGATTTCCTCCATGGTTCCTGAGTTGGCGACGTCGATTCCCGACATCATAATGCCCCGCATATCGACCGGATAGATGGCGATGTTTGCGCTGGCCAACTGCGACTCCGCCCGCATGATCTCGCCGCCATGCAATTCGCGTGCCTCGGCGGCTATCGCCCCAGCGGCATTCACCCCCACCATGCGCTGCTTGCCCTGGCCGGGCAACTCAGCTCGCAATTCCGCATCGCTTATGTTGCGGTCTTCCGGAATCAAATCAAAGGGGAACTCCGATGTGAGCCAGACGACATTCTTGCGGCCGGGAAAGCCGGCCAGCAGTCGCGAGAGATCGCGCATTGCCTGAACTGTAATGATCGTGCGAACTTCCAGGTTGTACCCAGTCACCAAATTCTGAAAGGCAGCAAGCTCAGCTTGGGCTATGCCTATGGCGACACCGGCATTAGGACCGGATGCGAGTGCGTCGGTCGCGGCCGCCGATGACGGAGACGACTCCGGTAGCAAAACTTGTTCCTGGGGCTTCAGATTTCGGATCGCGGCGGCCAGAATCTTGGGATCGCTGGTGAATTCCTGCAGCACATGCAGACGATCGGTCAGCGCCACTACCGCCATCGGCGTTCCCGAGCCCGATTGCTCCGAAACATACTTCAACATTTGCAAACGGCCATAAGCTTGATCCCGGAAGCGCGAGTTGGCCGCGTCGAGCAGAAGCACCGTTGGATTGCCTGCCGGCCGCAGATACTCAGCACGATTTGAGAACAGGCCCGGAGGCAACGGCTCCGCAGCAGCCTGTGCTGTGCCGGGCGGAGTGAACGTGGCGACGCGCTGCTTCTTGCCACTTTCCTCAACCACAAAATCGTCCGCTTTCAGCCCGGTAACAGGCTGGCCTTTCTTGTCGGTAACAACCACGTCGAGCACGACAAGGCGTGTGCTCGTGCGGATTGTGATCGGAGGAACCTCGGACGATGGCGCTTGGGCGCTTAACAGGATGGGGCTGGCTGCGAGCATAACCGCCAGGCTGGCCGCGACGCCTATGCGGAGTTGTAATTTGGCGAACATGCAAACCTCCAGGAAACGGTAACGTGCCAAGTTAGGAAGAACTGTATCTTCTGGCCTTGGTACTTGGCAATCTCCACCACCCGCTTTTCCCGCTGCCAAGGCGACCGGCGTCTCGCAATTCCGGCGTTGGAGTTTGCCAGTTGCGTAGTTGCTCGTTGCGGACTTGCTCCCTACAATAGAGGTTTACTCCCAGCAATCTTATGATCCACTTCCCGGTTCCCGAAGCCCTCACTTTTGACGACGTGTTGCTACTGCCCGCGCATTCCGAGGTCGTGCCTGCGGGTGCGAATACTCAGACGCAGCTCTCGCGCAATATCCGACTGAATATTCCCATTGTCAGCGCCGCCATGGACACGGTCACGGAGTCCCACATGGCGATTGCCATGGCGCAACAGGGCGGCATGGGGATCATCCACCGCAACCTGACGATTGACGAGCAGGCCAACGAAGTCGACAAGGTGAAGCGCTCGGAAAGCGGCATGATTGTCGATCCCGTGACCATGTCGCCGGATGCCAAGGTTTCCGACGCGCTCGAAATGATGAAACAGTACAAG
>JBAVYO010000073.1:0-8162 GCA_049698855.1 Terriglobales bacterium | reverse complement strand
TCAAAAAGGGCGCGGCGGAGATCGTCAAAGAATCCGAACTGCGCGCGAAACTTGAACGCTCGCTTAAGACGGGCAAGCCGATCCGCGTAAAAGCCGGATTCGATCCCACCGCTCCCGACCTGCATTTGGGGCACACGGTTCTGCTGCGCAAGCTGAAACACTTTCAGGATCTCGGGCACACGGTCATCTTTCTGATCGGCGATTTCACTGGTATGATTGGCGACCCGACTGGGCGCTCGGCGACGCGTCCTCCGCTGACGCGTGAGCAGATCGAGCAGAATGCCGAGACTTACAAGGCACAGGTATTCAGGATTCTTAGCCCCGAAAAAACGGTTGTCGATTTCAACAGCCGCTGGTTTTCAAAATTCACCGCCGAGGATTTCATACGGCTGTGCGCCAAGTACACCGTCTCGCAGATGCTGGAGCGCGAAGATTTTCATAAGCGTTTTCAGGAAGAGAAGCCGATTGCTGTGCATGAATTGTTGTATCCGCTGGCGCAAGGATACGACTCGGTGGCGCTGGAGGCCGATGTTGAACTGGGCGGCACGGATCAGAAATTCAATTTGCTGGTGGGGCGCGAACTGCAGCGCTCGTATGGGCAGGAATCGCAGGTGGTGCTGACCACGCCGATTCTGGAAGGCCTGGACGGCGTCAACAAAATGTCGAAGTCGCTGGGCAACGCGATTGGGATTCACGAGCCCCCGCTGGAAATGTACGGGAAGATCATGTCGATCTCCGATGACATGATGTGGCGCTACTACGAACTGCTGACGGATGTACGCTCGGAGCAGATCGCACAGATGAAAGAGGATGCGGCGGGCGGGAAGGCTCATCCTATGGTGCTGAAGAAGGAGCTGGCGCGGTCGATTGTGGCGGATTTTCATTCGGCGGATGCGGCGGCAAAGGCGGGCGAGGACTGGGCGAAGCAGTTTCAGAAGGATGGGGTGCTCGAGGACCTAGAGTTGGTTGAGATCCCTCTGGCGGATGTAACTCCCCACTTCCAGGGAACTGGGGGCTTCAGGCCCCATGTCATCGGGGGAAGCGAGCGGCCAGCGGACACGGACTTCGTTCGAATAGACAAGTTGGTTCGTTTGGCCGGTCTTGCGACCTCGAACACGGAGGCCGCTGGAAAGCACAAACAGGGGGCTGTCAGCCTGGTTAGCGTCGACGGCGAGAACATAGACATAAAACGGGAGCCGGTGGTGATGGTGCCGGTTAATCAGGTCATGGTGCTGCGCGTTGGGCGGAAAATGAAGAAAATCCGGGTTATCTCCGACGGCAAGCGATGGGAGTAACCTGCTTTGCGGATCGTGATGGATGCTCTTATACTCCGCCCTGTCATCCTGAGCGAAAAGGCTGATTCGCGAATGCGAATCCGCCTGCGGAGTCGAAGGACCCCGTGTCCGTCCGTTCCACGAGAAAGGCGTCAGGGAATTCTCGCCGCGGACGATGGTTCTTCGCTCGGGTTTTTCATCGATGCGAAAAGCCCGTTGGGATGAGATTGCAGAGAGAACTCCCTGCAACGGCTCTCATGGCGCGCGCTTGCACGGGGTCCTTCGACTGCGCAATTCGGCGGCTTCGCCAGCCGAATTACTGCGCTCAGGATGACATTCGGAGGATGGACGTTCTGGAAGAGCTTGACCAGGCGGACGAATGCGTCCGTCTCTACGTGGCTGCGGATAGACTCGGTGTTTTCGTGTGCCACTCCGTCGCGTGCTCATACGCATTCGCTAGATGGAGAAGTTCCGGCTTCCATGGAGCGCCCGCCAGTTGCAGGCCGATCGGCATCCCGTCTCTGGTAAATCCGCAGGGCAGGGAAATGGCCGGGATTCCCCACACATTAAAAGGCCGCGTATTTCGCAGCATGATCAGTTCGGCGGGGCGGAGCTTATCGGGACTTTGTTTCAACTCGGCGATTGATGGCGGAGGGATCGGCACCGTGGGCGTTAGCAGCACGTCCACTTCGTCGAACACTTTTAGAATCGTCTCGCGCATCGCGGCCAGTTCCTGCTTGGCTCGCTCGACATCGGCCTCGGCCACATTTTCTCCCGACTTGATTCTGGCAAGCGTCGCCGGCTGATAAAGCTCAGGCGAGCGCGCTACAAATTCTTTGTGATAGGCGTACGATTCAGCGCTCGCAAGCGTGCGGTCGGTGGAAACCTCAAGCCGGATCTCGTCGCGAATCTCGCAACCCATTTCGCGAAAAACAGAAATGGCCTTCTCGACTGCTGCGGCCACATCTGCGTCGAGATCGTCAAAGAAAAACGCACGCGGAATGCCGACGCGCAACGGAGGAACGGACTCATCTAGATCGCACGTATAGTCGATGATCGGAACGTCGGCGGTGGTTGCGTCGTCTGGATTGTGCCCCGCCAGCACTTGCAGCATCAGGCCCGCGTCGCAAACGCAATTTGTAATCGGGCCCACGTGATCGAACGACCACGCCAGCGGAATCACGCCGCGCACGCTGACTCGCCCGAAAGTTGGCTTCAGTCCAACCACTCCGCAATAAGACGCGGGCAACCGCACAGAGCCCGCGGTATCAGTGCCAACGGAGGCGTAGCCAAGCCCGGCGGCGATGCTTGCGGCAGAACCTCCCGAGGAGCCTCCGGCAATGCGCGAAATGTCCCATGGGTTATGGACTTCTCCAAAGAAGCTGATCATCGAGCTGCCGCCATAGGCGAATTCGTGCAGGTTCTGCTTACCTAAAATGACAGCGCCGGCATGGCGCAGGCGGCGAACAATCTCGGCATCCTCGGCGGGTATGCGGTTCTTGAAAAGCGCGCTGCCCGCGGTGGTGCGTGCGTCGGCCGTATCGATGATGTCCTTGAGCCCGATGGGAATTCCATGCAGCGGGCCGCGATACTTGCCGCGAAAGATTTCCTGCTCGGCCCGCCGAGCCTGATCCAGCGCGGAGTCGGCCAAAACCGTGATGAACGCATTGAGCTTGGGATTGAGCCGCTCGATGCGGGCGAGGCATTCGCGAGTCAGTTCGGCGGGCGAGATCTTGCGCGCGCGAATGCCGTGACTTAAGTCTTTAATGGTTGGATTCAAGATTCCTCACGATGGCTTACCGGGCGTGGTTCGAAGGGAAACCCTCTCGGCATCGATGGTTCCGGCTAGGCCATAACACGCTCCCAATTCCAAACGGAAACCTGAGGCGGTCTTTTCAATTCCGAGCCCGGAAATGACGTTCTGGCCGCTGAATTCATTCAGAGACAGGTCAGAAACAGACTCCAGGATGAACTCGACCACAACGTGTTTAGTCTGCACGTAGTTTCCCTTTTCATCTACTTCTTTCGTGGCGTCCCACGTGTGAACACGCAAAAATGAGTTTCCCCTTCGATTCAAGTGCAAACTGATCACTTCCGCGTCGTGGAAATCGGGCCAATATCCAAACCAGTCGCGGAGTTCGACTACGCCCGGGATTTCTGTAGGTTCTCTGGGCCCGATCATGCGCCAATGCTCAGAGGGAAAAGGGAATGAATCTGCCCAGCCTCCAGATCGAGCAGCTTTTGCTTGATGTCGAGTCCGCCGCCATAGCCGCACAGCGATCCGCCTGACGCGATCACGCGATGGCATGGGACAATTATCGCGACCGGATTCCGGTTGTTTGACATGCCAACCGCGCGGAAGGCTCGCGGATGCCCGATGGCTCGCGCGATGTCAGCATAGCTACGGGTCTCGCCATAGGGGATCGCGAGCAGTGCTTTCCAGCAGGCTAGCTGGAAATCCGTGCCACGCAGGTCCAGAGGAATCGTGAACTCCCGGCGCTCGCCGGCAAAATATTCGTTCAGCTCACGAATGTATGGAGCCAGCGCCTGCTTCGACTCACGCAACTCGATTGCCTTCGAGTCTATCTTCATCGCCCGCGTTTCAAACTCCAACCGCACCAGGCCCTTTGGGCTGGCCGCGAGGAACAAGGGTCCCGCGGGCGAACAAGTGCGAGAGCAAAATAGCGTCTCCATGGCGATGCCAGCAAAGAATAGCACGCGACTTGGGCGATCTGCTGGCTGTGACCGGCTGGGTTTGAGTAAATTGCACTCCGAGTGGAGCGCATTCTCCGGAGGATATTCCGCGCAACAAAAAAAGCCTCCCGCTTGCGCAGGAGGCCTTTGGGGGAGTGATTCCAGCTATTTCTGTTGCTGATTTGCCGTGTCGCTCGAAGCAAGCTGCTCCAGATTGTTCTTAAGGAGGCTGACTTCAACGCGGCCGCCCGCAATCCGTTTCTTCGGCTTCGAGTCGTCGGAAGCCGAAGCCGGCAGTGGTGCGTTGCCCATGCCCACAAGGTAAATCCGGTATACCGGGATGTCGTTATTCAGAACCAGGTAGCGGACGACCGACTCGGCCATCTTGGTCGAGCTGGCAATCGCAATCTGTCCGTTGCCGGAAGAGAAGCCCTGCACTTCGACAACGTAGCCGCGCTGACTCTTCAGCGGAGTCGCCATTTCGTCAAGCGCTGCCTTGGCATTCTTGCTCAGGACGGTCTGTCCGGGCTTGAACAAAATTTCCGTCTGGGTGGCGGGCTGATATTGATCGATGTTGGTCACGACTTGCTCGACGGTGTTCAGGCGCGTGCTGGCGTGGTCAGCGGTCTGCTGCGCGGTCTGGGCCTTGTTGCTGGCTTCCAGCGCGTGCTGGTCGGCCTCAGCGGCCTTGGTCGAAGCAAGCTGGATGCCCTGCTGTGCGCGCGCATCCACATCCTTAATCTGCTTGCTGTTGGCCGCGGTCAGCTCATCCAGTTCGTTGATGCGGTCGCGAATCGGCTGGGTTTGGCGCGCAACATACTTCTTGCGCGCAAATGGATTCATGTGTCCCCAGAAGCCTTCGTGTGTTTCAGGCTGCAAGGGGTCTTTGCCAGTGGCCGTATCGGCCTTGGTGGTCGCCGGAGTTGCCGTTGCCGGGGCGGTTTGGGTCTGCGAAGTAGAACTCTGGGAATTGTCTTGCGCGAGGACTGGCAGAGCCAGTGCAACGCTTAACAGCAAACCAAAGACGATGCGATTCTTCATTGAAACTTCCTCCGTGGGGGAGTGGCGATTGGCCATCCCGGGCGCTTTTTGCGCATTTTCGATTGCGTCACTATCTAGCTTAGCCCACAAACTGGGAAGACATCCATTGACGCCGACGATGCCTCGGTTAACAGGGCCGTTGTAAGTCACCCTTATATAAACAGTTTGGATGCCAAATCCGAGAACTGAAGACAGAGGACCAAGTGCTTTATTTTCATAAACATTGTAGCGCACCGGCGGCGGAAGGCGGAAGTCCATCACGGTAAATTTGGCCGGAACTGATATAAAAACTGCTTATGCCCGAATTTATGGGGCACTGAAAATCGAACCGAAAGCTCGGGGCAAAAAACTTGAAAAGCCATTCTAGTTCCATGCACCTGGAGGGAAGACTTTCTTGCGGCATCGCGGTTGGCTGCTTCTTCCTTTTTCTTGTTCAACTGACTGCGGCGCAGAATAAACCCGAAACGCTGGCATCGGCGCGCATTCCTCCCGAGCGCATGAAGCAATATTCGGACATGGCCGTTGAATGGATGCAGCAGTACCTCCAGATTGACACGACCAATCCTCCAGGGAACGAGATGCGCGGGGCGCAATTTTTCAAGAAGATTCTTGACCGGGAGGGAATCGAGAACCAGGTTTTCGAGTATGCTCCCAACCGCGCCGACTTGTGGGCGGTGCTGCCGCACACGACCGAGCATCCTCGCCGTCCGCTGATTTTCCTCAATCACATGGACGTGGTTACCAGCGACGCCGCTAACTGGACTGTTCCCCCGTTCAGCGGGCGAGTTGTAAACGGTTCCATGTATGGGCGCGGCGCTCAGGACATGAAGAATGAAGGCCTGGCGCAGTTGGTCGTGTTGATCATGCTGAAGCGCGAAAAAGTTGCGCTCGACCGTGACATTATCTTTCTGGCGGTTGCCGACGAAGAGGCGGATGGCACCGGCACCGACTGGTTCATCGCCAACAAGCGCGACCTGTTGCGCAATGCCGAATTCCTGATCAATGAAGGCGGCGAGAATCTGCTCGAAGATGGCAAGGTGCGCTATGTGGGCGTGGACGTCGGAGAAAAAACTCCGCTCTGGCTGCATATCACCGCGCATGGACGTCCGGGCCATGGTTCGCGGCCCATTCCAGATTCCGCGCCAAATCGACTGATTCGCGCGCTCAATCGACTTATGCAGTATCAGCCGCCGATGCGCGTGCTGCCTGTGGTGGATGAGTTCTTCAAAACCATGGCGCCTTATGAACCTCCGGAACGGTCGCGCGTGTTCCTCGATATTCGAAAGGCGATTCAGGATAAGCGCATGCAGCAGCAGATTACGGCCGACGAATCGATGAACTTTCTTTTGCGCGACACGATTTCGATCACCATGTTCGGCGGATCAAAACAGACGAACGTCATTCCGCCGGAAGCGTGGGCCAATGTGGATGTGCGTATGCTGCCGGGAGCCGATCCCAAAGCATTTCTGGAATCGATTCGCCGCGTGATCAACGATTCGCACGTCACGGTCGAGCCCGAGACCCCCGAGTTTCGCATCGCAAATTCGTCACCAACGGATACTGCTCTGTATAGCGCGATTCGCCAGGTTTCACGCACATATTTTGGAAATGCTCCCGTCGCGCCTCTTATTACCAGCGGCTACACGGAGAATCAACGATATCGTCCTCTCGGAATCCATGCGTACGGATTTACTCCATACACGGCGACGGAAGAAGAAGGGTCTACCGAGCACGGCAACGACGAACGCGTGCGCGTGGAGGAATTACGCCGCGCGCCGCAGATACTCTATGACGTAGTCAACCTGGTAGCCGCGGGATCGTAAGGCAGGGTGGCAAACCAGTGCGTAGCGCCTGGCACCCTGCCGGCTGTTCCGAGGGCGATCCGCCCTCGGGTCGCGGAGGCGACCAGCAAGACGTGCATCTCTCCGCAGTGTTCTATCATCTGCTAGTCATGAAACGGATTGTGCTGCTGACGCTCTTCCTAACCACGTTCCTTTACGCCGAAAAAACTCCCTTCGATCTCACGAAGCTCAAGCTGCCCGAAGGCTTCCATATCTCGGTCTACGCTACCGATATCGACAGCGCTCGTATGCTCACCTTCACTCCCGGCGGAGTGCTTCTGGTCAGCGAATCGGGCGAAGGGAAAGTAGTCGCACTGCCCGATCCAAAACATACCGGGAAGGCCAGCCGCGTGGTTGAAGTCCTCGCCGGCCTGAACGAACCGCACGGAATCGCTTTCTACGAAGGCAAACTCTACGTTGCCGAGAATGACAAGATCCGGCGCTATGACTGGGACGAAGCTCACTTGCACGCTAGCAATCCGCAGAAACTGGCCGACCTGCCCACCGGCGGAGGCCATTCCACCCGCAGCCTTCTGTTTCACGGCGGCAAGATGTACATCTCGGCGGGATCAAGCTGCAACGTGTGCATTGAGAAAGATCCGCGGCGCGCGTCGGTCATGGAATTCAATCCCGATGGCACTAGCCAGAAGATTTTCGCAAAAGGCCTGCGCAATGCCGTTGGCCTCGCGGTGAATCCAAAGACCGACACAGTTTGGGTCACCGTCAATGGCCGCGACTGGCTGGGTGACGATCTGCCGCCGGAGACGATTTACGACCTCGGCCAGGGCGGCGTGGATGGCGGCTGGCCATATTGCTACGGCGACCGCGTGTTCGATTCCGAATTCGCCAAGTCTGCCGATCCAAAGCTCGGGCCAGATCGCTGCAAGAACGTGATCGAACCGAAAGTACAGATGCAGGCGCACTCGGCGCCGCTGGGGCTGGCGTTTTATGAGAACACGATGTTTCCGCCCGAATACCGCAATAATATTTTTGTAGCCTTCCACGGCTCATGGAATCGCAGCGTTCCTACCGGCTACAAAGTTGTGCGCGTGAAGCTCGACGACAAAAGCCAGCCCGTCGGAGGAGCGCAGGATTTCATTACCGGATGGCTGGCTCCGGGAGAAACAAAGAAAGGCCACTGGATGGGCAGGCCAGTAGGCATTGCTTTCGCTGCGGATGGCTCAATGTATTTGAGCGACGATGCGGGAGGGGTGATATACCGCGTCACGTGGAAGTAGATGCGCGAGGTTAACAGAGTGGAATCGCCTGATTGCAATAAATGACTGCGCCGAAATCGTGACTAGTACTACAA
>JBAVYO010000072.1:0-3590 GCA_049698855.1 Terriglobales bacterium | reverse complement strand
CCATACCCTACGATGCGATTTCAATTTACGTGTGTCACGGTGAAGAGTTAGTTCCCGAGTATGTGAACGGCGACAACTTCCGGTTATTTGCCTCGCTGCGAATTCCGATTGGGCAGGGCCTCTCTGGCTGGGTCGCGCAAAACCTGAAACCGATTCTGAACGGAAATCCGTCAGTGGAACCGGGCTATCTCAACAACCCGGCGATTTACAGCACTCTCACCTCGGCGCTGGCAGTGCCGCTGGAGGGCCTACAGGGGGTGGTGGGGGTGGTGGCTCTTTATCACTCCGAGAAGGACTTTTTCACGTCCGATCACCTGCGGATTTTGCTGGCGGTAAGCTCCAAGATGGCGTTGGCGATCGAGAACGCGCTCAAGTACGAGCAGGCGGAAAATTCGGCGGTCACCGATTATCTGACTGGCCTTCCCAACGCGCGATCGTTGTTTCTGCAACTGGACCGCGAACTGGCGCGCTGCAAGCGAGACAATAAATCGCTGACGGTGATGGTCAGCGATATGGACGGCTTTAAGCAGATCAACGATCGCTTTGGCCACCTGGAAGGGAACCGCGTGCTGCGGCTGTTCGCCCAGTCACTGAAGGATACGAGCCGTGAATACGACTACGTAGCCCGCATGGGCGGCGATGAATTTGTTGTCATTGCCCCCGGACTCACGCCGGAAGCGGCCACGCGCAAGGCAGAACAGATGCGCGAACTGGCGCAGCGAGCCGGAAAAGAAGTTTGCAATGAAGACATTCTCTCGCTGAGCGTGGGCAAGGCCGTGTATCCGGAGGATGGACTGGACGCGGAAAAGCTTCTCTCCGAGGCCGACAAGCGCATGTATCTGCAGAAGCAGAGCCAGTCGGCGCGTACGAACCGGCGTCTGTATCCACGCATGCGCGGCCGTCTCACCACCGAAATCGCCCTCGATGGGCAGGAACGCGGGATGCTGGGCATTGTTACGAACTTGAGCCTGGGTGGTTGTTACGTGGAAACGAGCGGCATTGTGTTATCGGGAACAAAGCTCAAGCTCACGTTCTCACTCGGGCAGAACAAGGTCTCCATCCAGAGCGAAGTGGTGCGCATGGATATGGGAATTGGCGCGGCGCTCAAGTTCAATGAGTCGACGCATGAGGTGCGAGCTGCCCTGAATCGCATCCTCGATCAGCTGGCAAGCGCGGAAGCGGTCCACGACAAAAAGCGCAGCCAAAATGCGGCTGCTGTGGCGGCAAAATTGATCTAAGAGCCGCTTTACTTCATACGGAAATTGCAACCGGCTGAATCTGAAGAAGCCCGCTGCGCGGTTTCGATAATCCTTGCCGCTCCATGTTCGCGGTTGGCACGCCGGTTCGGTAGAAAGATTTTTCGCAATCGGCGGTGGATGGGCCCCGCATACTTCCTTCCATATACGCCAGGCCGGGACAGCGCGTGCAGCTGGAGGCGTGCGAGCAGGACGAGCAAACAGGTAAATCCTTGATCTGAACGGACCGCACTTCGTTGAGCTGAGGCGAGTGATTCCAGATATCCAGAAATTTTTGCCGGCGAACGTTGCCGCTGGGCAGCGGAAACTGCACGCACGGGAAAACGTCGCCGTAGGGAGAGATGTAACAGAACGAATGGCCGGCGCTGCAGGAATAGCTTTCCAGGTCTGCCTTCGAAGGCGGTTTGGGCGGCGCGCAAAACTCTTCCTGGTTGGGGACGAGAGCGGGATTGCGGAAAACCTCTTCCAGTTTTTCCCTACCTACGCGGAGCGACAGGACGGAAGTGTCGCCGTCCATCATGGGAGTGATGGTGGGGTCGAGTTTGTAGTGAACGCCGAGCTCGGCGGCAAGTTTTTGTACGCCCAGATGATCGTTATAATTTGCGGTCATCAGAACATTGGCAATGTTGACGCGCAATCCTTGATCGCGAAGAAACTTGATGGCTTTGATAGTCCGCTCGAACGAATGTGGCAGCTTGGTGATGGCATCGTGCACAGCGGGCCGATGCGAGTAGACGCTGATCTGAATCGTGTCGATTGCCAGGGCACGAAGCTTCCGCGCTTCCGCTTCGCCGATCATTACGGCGTTGGTTTTGATCTTGACAACGAAGAGCAAGCGGCGGGCGTACTCGAGAATTTCGAAAAAGTCGCGGCGCATGAAGACCTCTCCGCCGCTTAAAGACAGGAAGAAAACGCCGGCTTCGGCCAGTTGATCGAGCACGCCTTTGATCTCGGCGGCGGTCATCTCGCCGTGGTCGTCGTGATCGAGATAGCAGTGCACGCAACGCTCGTTACAGCGATAAGTCACGTCCAGGTGTACGGCGACCGGCACGCCCAGGTTGAATGCCTTCTGCCCGATCTCTGCCATCAAACTCATCGCGAAGCCTCCGGTGTCAGGGGATGATCGGCCACCAGCAAAATGCCGTGCGAGGAAAGTTCGGCGACGAACTGCTCGGCATCGGACTGCGCCTGCGCGGGCTCGATCTCGAATTGCGCGCAGACTTTTTCGCGCACAATTTCGCGCAAGGGAGTGCGGCCGTCTGCGGCCTGCCAAATGGCAGTCGCAACCTCATTCAGCGTGAAAAACGTCGAATCGGCGGAATTCATGACCATCATCTCGCCTGCCAGTAGCCGGGCGGCGATGGCCGAACTGCGGGCAATGTAAATCTCAGACATGCGCGGGTACTCCATCGAAGTTGCGGACTTCTTCCCATACCTTCGAGTCGGGATAGAACGTCAAGCGGCGAACGGGAACATGAGCCACAAAATCGCAGGCGCTGGCCAGAAGCTTTTCTGTCAGCATTGGATCTTCGGCAAAGAACAGAATGTTGCGCATGAGCCGGCGAACGGCTTCTGTTGGCGGCAATTCCTCGATGCGGTTTTCTGGGCCTTGCTCCAGGAAGAAAAGCGCGGAGATGTTCGCTTTCGTGTTTTCACCAGCCTTCGCGAGCTCTCCCGCGAAGGGGGTGCCGAAGGCTTGATATGCGGCGCTGTCTTTTCGCGCATGGCTCGATTCGGTGTTGCAGGGACGGATGTAGGAAATTTCATCCGAGAGCAACGTGACATCTTGGGGAGCGAGACGCGTCATCGTTGTCTTGCCCGCGCCCGATACTCCGGAAAAAAGATAGGCGCGGCCATCGCAAATTCCGCTGGCAGAGTGCAGCAGAAATCCTCCGCGTTCGGCAAGAATCAGGCTGTGCACAATGCGCAGCACGGAATCGAGCGAGTACGGATTCGCATTCTGCCGGACCAGGCCGGTCCCGGTGCGCGGATTCCACCGGGCTTCCAAATCGCCACGTTGAATTCTCCACGCCGGACCCTCTCGACGGACGCGAACATCGTTGTCGGAGACAACGAGCGCTTCGACGATCTCAAACTCAAGTTCAAACTCCGCAGGCGTTGAGCTTCGGAAGCCCCCGTACCGCTCAATCAAGAGCTTGAAGAAGTGTTCGTCGGTTGTGGCAAGAGAGATGGGGATGCCACCGATCTCGACACACACAGTTTTTTGGGGCAGTGGCATCATGAGAATCTATGCGGCAGTTTGGCCGATGGAAACACTATTGGCATCTTGAGTGTTATGCTGAGGCCGCTCCCGCAGAGAGTGAAGCTTTAGCG
>JBAVYO010000071.1:0-12963 GCA_049698855.1 Terriglobales bacterium | reverse complement strand
AGTCCTTATTCCGGAATACTTTGCGTGTAAGTCTTTATTATTGAATACTTTAACTGAAAATCGTAGGGGGGGGGAGGGGTGTCAAAATCAGCCTCAAGATCCCCTAAGTTAAACAGGTGGAAGGAGTAAACGACTTAATCGAGGTGAGTAATTTCCAGGCGCGAAAGGCAAGTCGGTTGGCGCAAGTAGAAATCGCCAAGTATCATGTTTGGAATCCTCGGTGCGCATTATCATCTTGAGTGTCCGCGCCGACCACTATGCTACAGAAGCGCATTGACGATCAGCCGAGCATCTCGCGTGAGAACATCCGCGAGGCCGAGTCGATTTTTCTACAGCACCTTCGCCGCGTCGGCCTGAAGCAGACCGGTCAACGAAATACCATCCTGCGCACATTTATCGAGACTCGCGAGCACCTCTCCACCGACGAACTTCACCGGTTGGTCAAGAAAAAAGACCCGCGCATCGGCTTTACGACGGTCTACCGTACGCTCAAGCTGCTGGCCGGTTCCGGACTCGCCAGCGAAGTCGCTTTCCACGACGGCATTGCCCGCTATGAGCACCAATACAACCGGCGCAGCCATCACCACATGGTCTGCACCGATTGCGGCGCGTCGGTGGAATTCTTTTCGCCGCAGGTTGGAGAAATCGAAAAAGAGATTGGCCGCAAGCACCATTACCTGACTACCCGGCACACGTTCCAGATCTATGGAGTTTGCCAGGAGTGCCAGCGGAAACACTCTCCGAAGCAAAGCAGCCAGAATGAGAATGGTGGAAGCGAGAAGGGCGGAAGGAAGAGCGATGGGCGGCGAATCGTTTAATTTGAATCCGTCAGCGCAGGCGGCGGACGCGGTCGAGGCTGAGATTACGTGTCCGCATTGTGAAACCGTCATGCCGCTCACTGCGGCGTTTTGCCCGGCGTGCGGATGGTCGATGAGACCTCTGCCGGCAGCCGACCGCGGCCTGGCGGCCCTCGCCTATTTCACGCTCATCCCGGCAGCCACAATATTGTTCCTGCCAGCCTTGCGCGATCATCGCTATATTCGCTTTCATGCCTGGCAGAGCGTGTTGATTTGGGGAGTGTTCTTTGTTCTGACGGTCGTTGCCGTATTCGTTTCGAATGTAGCTGCGGCCATGCTTTTTCTGCTGGTGGGAATTCTGGCATCACTTGCCATGTTCTTCATCTGGGTCGTTCTCTCCGTGAAAGCGTGGCAAGGCGAGCGGTTTGAACTGCCGCTGTTTGGGGCATTGGCCGGCCGGTTGCGGTAAAAGGAAGCTCAAATTAATCTCAGCACGCACCCGCGCACTTTAGGGGATTCGGCCCTGGTCGGCGCTGAATCATAGTCTCGCAAGAAAAGGGCGGATCGTGGTAATCCGCCCCTCCGCTGCTGTGTCAATCTAGTTCTGGCCCTCAGTTTTCTTCCCGCAGATGCATATTTCCCGTGCGCAAATAGCGGTTGTGCCAGCTCAGCGATTCGGTCAAAAGATGCGGCGTGTGTTTCCCGTAGGAGAGACGCTCCGCGCGGTTCAGATAATCGAGCAGCTGCCCTTTGTAATCGGGATTGGCGCACTTTTCAATGATCAGGTGCGCGCGCTGGCGCGGCGAAAGTCCGCGCAGGTCAGCCAATCCATTTTCGGTGACGAGCACCTGCACGTCGTGCTCGGTGTGGTCCACGTGCGATACCATCGGCACAATCGTTGAGATCGTCCCTTTCTGCGCCAGCGATGGGGCCATAAAGATCGAGAGATATCCATTGCGCGCGAAGTCGCCCGAGCCGCCGATCCCATTCTGAATCCGCGATCCCATGACATGGGTTGAATTGACGTTGCCGTAGATGTCGGCTTCGATCATGGCGTTCATCGCGACCACGCCGAGCCGGCGAATGATTTCCGGGTGATTCGAGATTTCCTGCGGGCGCAGCACAATGCGCTCGCGATACGAGTCCATGTTGGCATTCACTTCGTCCATCATCGCCGGGCTAAGCGAAAACGCCGTGGCCGAAGCCGACGTGAGCTTGCCGGATTTGAGTAAGCGGATCATGCCGTCCTGAATCACTTCGGTATAAGAAGTCAGCCCCTCGAACGGGCCTTCCTCTAAACCAAACAAGACCGCATTCGCGATGTTGCCCACGCCGGATTGCAGCGGCAGCAGATTCGCCGGCATGCGGCCCTTCTGCACCTCCCAGGTCAGGAATTCAAGGATGTGTCCGGCAATGCGCTTGGAAGCCGCGTCCGGCGCCTTGAACGGGCTATTGCGGTCGGGCGCGTCGGTGAGGACGACGGCGACCACCTTCTCCGGTGGAACCGTGAGATAAGGGGTGCCGATGCGCTGGCCGGTGTGGACCAGTGGAATCGGCTGGCGGTTTGGCGGCGGCTGAAGACCGTAATAGACATCATGCATGCCTTCAAGCGCCATCGGCTGCCACGAGTTGACCTCAAGGATGATTCGCTCGGCCTGATCGATCCAGGTCTTGTTATTGCCAATCGAAGAGCTGGGCACAACGCGTCCGTCTTCGAGCACTGCGGTGACTTCGATCAACGCGACATCGAGCTTGCCCAGGAATCCGTATTCCACGAACTGGGCCACATGGCTCAGGTGGATGTCCATGTATTCCATTTCGCCGGCGTTGATGCGCTTGCGCGTCTCCGGGTCGGACTGATAGGGAAGGCGCAGGTGAATGCCGCCCGCCATGGCGAGCGCGCCGTCCAACTCGGGGCCGGTGGAGGCGCCGGTGAAGACGCTCACCTGAAACTTCTGGCCGCGGAAGTGCGCATCGGCGATGCGGTGGGCCAGCTCCAGGGGCACGGCCTTCGGATAGCCAGATCCGGTAAAACCGCTCATGCCGATCTGGTCGCCGGACTTGATCAAAGAAGCCGCTTCTGCGGCGCTCATGATTTTCGATGACACGTCGGGGTTCGATACACGTGTGGTTTGGGTAGCAATAGCCAATGGACACCTCTTGAAGTTGATGACTCTTCACGATAAGGCGGCTTATTGGCAGCGTCTGTGAGCGCCGTCACTGACACGGAAGCGTCTGTAAGAGTGAAGAGAATGTGAAAAATGCCGATTCATTGCGTAAGTCCATTGAAGGCTGGCCCGGGCGATGCGATAATCCGTATGTAGAAGTCAGGGTCAATGTCAGAAAAAGCAAAGGGCCTCGTTTTTCTTTGTTGCTACTGCCGTGATGAGCTGAACGAGTCTCAGATCTTTGAGTTCAGAGGCGCGGTCGGCTGCGAAAGATGCGTAAGGGACTACTACCGGGATCGCCCGGAGGAAGTGGACTCTCAACTGCGCACAAGGCAGAAAAAGGCCCTGAATTGGGTGAATCGTAACCGCAGATCGTTGGAGAGAGACGCGAGAAAAGCGGTTACCGAGTAGCAAAGCCCGGGAATCCTGGTTCCCGCCCTTCCCGCCCCAGTTCCCGTTCGACATTCTCGCCTCCATCGTTCAAAATAGTTTGTTTAACTTCATTCTCTCTTAGACTCAGGAGACTTCATTGAGCAAGCTACAGCGCGTTAAGATCAGCGCTCTCGGTACCTACGTTCCTCCACGCCTTCTTACCAACGACGATCTCGCCAAGATGGTCGATACCAACGACGAATGGATCATGAGCCGCGTCGGCATCCGCGAACGGCATCTTGTCGACAAAGGCGTGGGTACCAGCGATCTGGCTGCCGAAGCGGCCCGCCGCGCGCTCCAGCAGCGCGGCATTTCCGCCAGCGAACTGGATGCGATCATTGTGGCCACCGTCACGCCCGACATGATGTTTCCCGCCACCGCCTGTCTGGTGCAGCACAAGATTGGCGCGTCCAAGGCGTGGGGTTTCGACCTCTCGGCAGGGTGCTCGCAGTTTGTCTATGCGCTCCAGGTGGGTGCGCAGTTCATCCAGACGGGCGCGCACAAGAAAGTCATGGTGATTGGCGCCGACGTCATGTCGTCGATTATCGATTACACCGACCGTGCAACTTGCGTGCTGTTCGGCGATGGCGCGGGCGCGGTGATTCTGGAGCCCTCCGATGACGATTCGCTGGGCCTGATTGATTTCCTGCATGAGGTTGACGGTTCGGGCGGGTGTTCGCTTTACATGCCGGGTGGCGGCAGCCTGAATCCTTCCTCGCACGAGACCGTGGACAAGAAGATGCACTACGTCCATCAGGACGGCGCGGCGGTCTTCAAGTTTGCCGTGCGGCAAATGGCTGAATTCTGCGTCGAGACCTTGAAGCGCAACAATCTTACGGGCAACGACATTGACCTGATGATCCCTCACCAGGCCAACCTGCGCATCATCAGCGCGACCGCCGACCGCTTGAAGTTACCGCCGGAAAAAGTCGTCATCAACATCGAGCGCTATGGCAACACTACGGGCGCTACCATACCTCTGGCCATGAATACCGCGATTGAAGACGGTCGATTGAAGAAGGGAAGCTTGGTACTCCTGGCGGCCGTAGGCGCGGGATTTACGACCGGCACGACCTTATTGCGCTGGGCCTATTAGCTGGGCACATTGACTCGCCGGCAGCTTGCCGGCCGTGAGTTACGCGCCACTGTTCGTAAGCAGCCTCTTCCAATGGCCTTGCGTTCAGCGGAAAGGGCATACAATGAGTTGTCTCTTCGCCGCTAGGTTCTGATTCGTTCCGCAGGCATGACCGCATCCTTCGCCACAAAGACAGCAAAACGCGCGGGAAAAAAGGGATCCTCGACTGCTTCCAACTTGTCTCCGTCTCCTGGTCGGCGAACCTTTGAACGGCAAACTCTGGTGCTTTGCCTGGCGCTCGTCGCGGCGGTGCTTGTTTCCTACAGCTCGGTAGTTCGCAACCAGTTCCTGGATTATGACGATGACAGATACATCACCGAGAATCCCAATGTAAAAGCCGGAACGACGTGGGCGACCGTGGCATGGGCCTTCACGACTTACGATGAGTCAAACTGGCATCCCCTGACTTGGCTTTCGCATGCTCTCGACTGCGACCTTTTCGGCTTGAACCCGGTTGGCCACCACGCCGTGAACGTCTTGCTACACGCTGCCAGCGCGGTCCTTCTTTTCCTCTTGCTGCAACAGGCTACCGGATTCCGTTGGCGCAGCTTAATGGTTGCCGCATTATTTGCTCTGCATCCGATCAATGTTGAGTCCGTAGCGTGGGCGGCCGAGCGCAAGAATGTATTGAGCATGTTGTTCTTTCTGCTCGCGTTGCTGGCCTACGGCTGGTATGCGCGGAAACCGGGATTCGGTCGATACAGCGCAGTTTTTGTCGCCTTCGTGCTTGCGCTTCTCTCAAAACCGCAGGTAATCACATTTCCATTTCTGCTTTTGCTGTGGGATTACTGGCCCCTGGAGAGATTTGCTGCTCTCCCCCCGACGCCTCAAGCGGGCATCGCGCCCAAAGTATCGAGTCCCTTGCTGGAGAAAGTGCCATTTCTGGTGCTCTGCCTAGCGAGCGCCGTGGTCACGATGAAGGCTCAGGGGGCCGGGCACACTATAAAAGACTTCTCCCAGTTCAGCGTAAGCTTGCGATTAGAAAACGCAGTCATCTCTTATCTGCGGTATCTGGGGAAGGCGTTCTGGCCATCGAATCTGGTGGCGCTATATCCGCACCGCACCAGGCTCTATCCTGCATGGCAGGTGGTCGCGGCAGTGATCGTGGTGCTCCTGAGCACCGCTCTGGTTCTTTTAAAGCGCGAGCAACGCTATCTTGCTGTCGGATGGTTCTGGTTCCTCGGCAGCCTCGTACCTATGATCGGGCTGGTGCAGGTAGGGGATCAGGCAATGGCGGATCGCTATGCCTATCTGCCGTTCATTGGCCTCTTTTTGATGATCACCTGGCTGCTTGCGGACGTTGCGATCGCGCGCTGAATCTCTGCCCGATGGCTGGCAATTCCTGCAGTTTCCTGCGTGTTGGTTCTGGGACTTCTCACTTACCGTCAAGTGGGCTACTGGCACGATACGGAGTCTCTGTGGCGCCGGACGCTGGTATTGACGCAGGACAATTACGTCGCACACAAGGGATTGGCGGCAATCTTGCTGCGCGATCCGGGCAGCACCGAGGAGGCAATGGCACACTACCGCACCGTGCTCGCCATACGTCCCGACGATGCACGTGCCAACGTCGTTTTGGGCGAATATGAGCAGCGCCATGGCAATCTGCAAGCGGCCATCGAACACTACCAGACGGTGGCTTTTAGCTCGGCCTCCGTGGTCTCGCGCGCGGTAGCTTGTGCCAGTCTTGGATTCGCCTATGGCCAAATGGGGCAGCAGGAGAAGGCGAAGCAGGCTCTCGAAATGTCACTTCAGTTCGTTCCCGGCCAAGTCCCCGCCATGGTCGCGCTGGGTTTGATCGCGGAGACAGATGGACACCCAGCTGAAGCTGTGCGCGAGTTTTCTCGCGCGGTGGCCATACAGCCCACGGATGTGGAACTCCTTTTGCTCGCCCACGCCTTGCAACAGGAGGGACGCGCCGACGAGGCTAATACGATGGCGGAGCGCGCCGCTCGCACATCCTCGAATCTCCCCAAAGCGCAGAGGCAAGTCGAAGCACTCCTCATCGGAAAGTGAAATTCACTTCGTTATGTGGAGCCGGCTTTAGCGGGAGAGCCTGATGTGGGTCGCATGGGCTGATTGAAGCCTGAACTCGCAAGAAGAGGGGTGTTGCGGAGCACTGATTCGTTACTCTTCGATAGGAGTAGCGTTCGGAAATCGTGCTAAAAAGAGTCCTGCACACTCGCCCTGCGGCGAAGGAACGGCAATCGTAACGGAAATTTTACCTCGGCTAAATGTCTGATTCCTCAGCGCTTGCGGAGTACCCTCCATCTGGTTCCAGTTGCCACACAAGCTATTCCATAGGGAAATGCAGCGTGCTACAATAACACCCTGGGGGTGGTGTAAATGCGTGCGTTACGGGGAGCAATTCTGGTTCTTCCTCTACTCTTGCAGATGGCGTCGTCGTCATTTGCCCAGCAGCTCTACATTTCAAACGAGCCACAGAAAAGTCTACAGCTTCTTAACCTGGAAACTACCCCGCCTAAGCTTACGACTCTGTATACTGCGGCGGGCGAACTCGACGATTTGATACTAAACTCGGCGGGTCAGCTCATCTATACGATACCCTCTCTGGCCCAAGTCGACTTATGGGATCCGACCACTGGTCTAAACACTGTGTTGACGAGCGGCGTACCACACGCCCGCGATTTGGAGATTGAGCCGGGTGGCCAGACGATGCTGATCGCCAGCTACGCTCCGGGTGAGATCTTCCGCTACAACTTCTCCACGGGTGCATTAACGCTGCTGACCAAGAAACTGGGAAGCTGCGATGGCATTAAATACGATCCCTACGGAAACCTCTATGCGGTCGCGAATCACAACACAATCGTGCAGATCAACCCGACCACGGGCGCTATCATCAATACCCTCGTTCTTGAACCGCACCATGGGTCCAACGGCGGAGATGGATTGACATACGACAGCTACACGGGGAATTTGTGGGCGACGCACGACGGGACGACCGGAGAGGGATTGCTTGAGATACCGATAACTCCTGCTGGATTAGGAACTACTTTCACGTTTTACGATTTGGAGTCAGTTCTCAAGGGCTCGGCTCCCGATGGCATCAAGTCGGATGGGGCGGGTAATCTCTACATCGGCGGGATATGGACTGCGGATGTTTATAACATTACGTCGGGCAAAATCACGAAGGATATCGTGGTCAAGGGTGCTGATGGAGTCTCCCTGGTGCCAGGGACTTACTGAGATTTTTCCGTTTTGGATTCTAGGCCGGCGCAAGCTTCGAAGCTGCGCCGGTTTTTCATTTGCGTCAGCTGATGGACTTTCGCGCGGTTGAGAGAGTCTTTGCCGCTCATTTCGAGCGGCCGACCGTCACCGCGAGTTTGCACCGGTTTTGCGTGTATTCACGCTCCTGAGTTTTGGCTTCACCTCGATCAGGCCCATCATTCCTCCGTCAACGTGCTGCAAGATATGGCAGTGGTATGGAAAAACCCCCACAATGTCGGCGCCGCGGAAATCCATACGCAGCTTCACGCTAGGAAATTCCTTTGAAACGCCATCCCAATAAGGCACATCCACGGTGTCGAGAAGATCGCCCTCGCTCACGGGTTCGTGGTCGCGTTCGAGTGGTAAGAAGTGAAGCTGGTGGATGTGGAAGGCATGCGATTCCGTCGAACGATTCTCAATCGTCCAATCCTCGATGTCCCCTTGGTGGACGACAACGTCGGGCGTCAGAACGGCAGGGTCGAACGCCTTGGGCGTGTGTCCTTCTTCTGTGATGTAGAAGACGGTGGAGGTTTCCGGATGCCTGGGGTCCATCACCTTTTCGGAGAAATAGAGCTTTCGTTGCCGCACCGGCGAAACCGTGGCCAGAGGCGCCATTGCGAGCGTATTGGCTGCTGGCGGAGCCGGTGCGGGCTGTGCTTCGTCGAGGGCGGGAGGCTCGGACGCAACGGGGGAAGCCGCGATTCTAGCCAAGGGGCGCGGAGGAGTGTAATCATCCACGTCGCGAATGGACGAGCCGGGACCTGAGGGAGGGCGCGGGTTATCTTCGTCGTCCGGTGGGTTTGTGTCCACACCTCCTGTGATGAGCTGGGCTTTGATTCCTTCTGGAGGCGTGTCAAAGATGAATTCCGCGCGGCCTCCAGGGGGAATGGGCAGGGAGGTTTTCCAGAGGACGTGTTCCTTGGATGACTCTACTTCCGGAATCGGCACACCATCCAGAGAAACCAGACCCAACGGTTGCCAACTCGCGTGCTCGGCGACCAATTTCGATCCTTCCAATTCTCCGTTAAACAGGACGCCGAGGTTCACGTAGGTGTCGGCGGAGGCGTTGAGAACGCGCCAAAGTTCGCGCGTCCGCGGATGGGTTTCAATAGTCGCAAGTGGATATTCAGGATACGAAACTGGAATGAAATTGATGGAAAGGTCTTTGGATGGCCGATTGGGATCTGGTTTTTGAGAGGCGCCTTTCAAAGCCGCGACTTTCCAATCTCGAAGTTTCTGATCCCGAATCACAAGGACTCTTGCTGGAAGGCCAGCGGTCACCGGATTCGCACGAGTAATCCCTTCGACAATCAGCGCTCCGGAGGCTCCGCCCAGCACTTGTTCTTCGGTGTGCCCGTGGGGATGGGGATGGTACCAATACAGGCCGGGATGTTCGTCCTCGGGAATATGTACGCGGTAGAGGAAGAACTTAGAGGGCGCAACCGAGATGTGCAAAGAATCGTCGGCGGGACATACCGGGGAAGCAGTGAGGCCATGGAAGTGAAGGTTCGTGGCATCGATTGCCATCGCAGACATTGCGCTGGATTTGCAATCGGGCTGCGCGGCATTCTGCTGCCCTCCATGTGCAGAAAGGGAAAGCTCGTTCTTAAGCTTCAAAAGCAGCAAATCGCCGGGCCGGACTCGCAAGGTCGGGGAGCGATCGCCGTGCTCATCGATATAGCAATAATGCATGCGGCCGTAGGAATCGAGCGAATTGCGCAAGGTCAGAGTGACCTGCAAGCGGCCATTCCGACTCACTATTTGTGGGGGGGATTCGATGGAAGTCGCGACCGCATCAGTGCACGATGCGTGGCCAGGATCGTGTGGAGCGGCCCAAACCAGCGAGGAAAAGATCAGAGTAAACGCTACAAGCAAAAAGGAAAAACGACGAAGTCTAAGCACTACCCGGCTACCCGTTCCTCATACCCGAGGTCCATCTGGAATTATTCCACATCTCACGAACCCGAGCCATGGGCAATGGTCCCTTCTGGTGGCAGTCATCCTTTCGCCGAAAGCAGTATTGGGAAAGAGTTGTGGTCCTCAATTCAATCGACCACAGTGCAAATGGCATCAGACCAAGCAAAAAGCGATGTTCCAGTCGTAAGGAACATCGCTTTTTGATTCTAACGTCGCGATAAGACCTCAAGCTGAGTTTGTCCTCGCGGTTATTATTGCGACGTTTCGGTGAACGTAGCGGCGTTCGTGATTCCCCCAACCGTCGCTGTAATGGTAATAGTCCCCGGCGACGCTGGCAGGGTATAGTTCTGGGCAACCGATCCGCTGGCAGGAGTGCTCTGGGGATTGGGATTGGAGAAGTGGCCTCCGGCGCCCCCATCGCTGAAACTCACTATGGCTCCTGAAACCGGATTGCCGTATTGATCGGCGACCACTACGCTTAGTGTTTGTGGCAGAATGGCGCCGGGCTGGGCGGATTGATTGTTCCCAGTGCTCACAGTGATTGAAGCAGCTGGTCCTGCCACGGAATATTCAGGGAATCCAGCTGCGGGCAAGCCCGCCGTCTTCGCTGAGACCTTAACGGTAGTCACAGTCGTCGGCAATTGGAGAGACGCGATCGCCCAGCCCTCGGCATTCGTGGCTGTCGAAGATGGAGTCACCACGCCATTCTTATTGGCGGAGAAACTGACCGTCAAACCGGGGACAGGATTATCGTACTTATCCCGCGCTTGGGCGATGACGGGATTGGGCAGAATAGCACCCGCCGCGCCCGTCTGTTTGGCTCCACGAGCGGAGATAAGCCGGACGGCCGCCAGTGGCGCAGCGGTTTCGATTGCCGTAACAGCTGTGTAGTCCGTTGCCGTAGCTGTCAGCGAGTAAACGCCTGATTTCTTCGGTAAGGTATAGGTGGTGCTCGCGATTCCGCTGGAATTCGTGGTTGCGGACGATGGATTGAACGTGCCTCCCTTGTTTCCATCGCTAAAGCTGACTGTGATCCCAGACTGCGGTTGACCCGAAGCCGAGGTCGCTAGAATTTGCAAAGGCGTCGACAACGTCCCCAGTACCGGTGCGGTCTGATTATTGCCGGACGCGATGGTGAGGTAAGGAAGCAGTCCATAGACATCTAAGCCGGTCTGAGTCGCGACATACACTTTTCCGTTGGCTACAGTCTGGCTCGCGAAGTGCGCAAGCTTAGGCAGTTCGTCGCGGGAAGGAACTGTATTGGAGGTGTACAGGGGGGCCAGAGAGACCGCGTTGTATGCCTCCAGTTGATCGCTGATCAGCCACAAGATGCCATTGGTAGTCCCGTTAGCCGAAACGGAAGGCGAGTGCGAACCGGCAGTCAAGCTTTTGCCGGTCTGGGCGGCCGGCACGAGCAGGCCATTTGAAACCCGGAAACTCTGCAACGGGGCCGCGCCGGGCGCGAAATAGACCATTCCATTCCAGTAGGCGGATGAACACATGAGAATTCCGCCAACCTGCAGTTGATATTCCTGGATCACGTTGTCCGCGCCGCCGGCAACATACTGCCCCAAATCGTCGCGATTGATGACATACGCCATCGCTTGCTTGCCACTCGCGATCACCTCGTGGGGATAATTGCCCGGCTGATCTGGCAGGACCAGAGGACCGACTGAGCTAATATCGAGATCGTTGCTGTCGAGGTATGCGACATCCCACGGAGTAAAGAAGTCTGCAGGCTGGGGATTCGCGCCGGTTTGATTCTGTGGCGACCACGGCGGCGGCGTGAGTTTCAGAACGCTGTTGCTGTAACCTTGTCCACCCTCGGGTACATCATATTGGCCGGCTTCGGCGGTGGAAACGAAAATATTACCCGCTTCATCGGCGGCCAGCCCGTTGCCCGTTTGCCAGATCGAAGTCATCCCGTGGTCGGGTGAGGTGTTAAAGGCACCCACTTGCTGCTGTACGTTTGCCGCGTTGTAGGCCAGAACCCAGCCACTATCCTTGCCGCTGTTGCATCCCATCGACCCGAAGCCCAGATAGACCAAGCCGTTGAGCAATAACAGGCCGGGACGATTTTGCTGTACCTTGTCATCGAAAGTGAATATGTGTCCCTTTTTGCTCACGCTCGAAGCCACAATTTGTATGGGGCTGCCCATGCTGGCTTTGTCGAGGCCGGTTGTTATATCGAGCGCGTGCAGGTAGTGGGTCACTTTTCCGTTGATAACGGTTTTCGCCACGAGGTACATTGTGTTGGTCGTTGGGTCGATGACCGGCGTTCCAATAATGCCTTCCTGATAAAACCCATCCTGTAAGCCGCACGGAAGGTCCGGTCCGCTAGCGGGTATGCCACCCATCGCCAAGTTCACGTGCCAAAGCTGAGTTCCGTTGTCGGCATCAAAGGCGTAAACCGAATCCGCCTGCGTCCCCAGATACACGACGTTATGCACGCCCTGCCCCGGAATGGTCACCTGCGGCATATAAAGCGGCTGGTTCAAAGACTCGTAATCAATCGGAGAACTGAAAAGGCGACCAAAGGAGTTGCTATTGACGTTACTGGGCGTCAGTATCGTTTCGCTGGTATTTGCACCCCAGCGGGCATTGTTGCCGCGGCTAGTGACAACCTGCACCTGCGCCCATGCCGAGCACAGCAGCGTCGCGCAGAGGGATAACAATACCAGTAATTTGCGAATCGCCAAAATTGAATGGTAGTGGAATCCCCGGTTCGCATCCACCGGGGCCCCATCTTTAGAATTTGACAGAAAGAAGTGCATGCCGAACCTCCGACCAAACAACCTTCCCGCAGTAATGATTACCGAGGGTGCGCGTGCGATAGCGGGGGACCGAGAGCCCACGTTCACTAATTGGTATGCACGTTGTTGTACATGGCAAGTCCTTTTGATGCAATCCCCCGAAAGGGGGACACTGCAATCTGTTGCACAATTTGCCAACAATCTGCGCCAGCGGACCCCGAGTATCCCCGCTAAAAAGCCCCCCGAACCTCAGATTGCCGACGCTACACAATTCTACCTGCGATTTGGCGCGCTGGGCGGCCTTCTCGGGCGGTGCAATTGATCCGCCCTTTCATTGAGCCGGCTTGCGATCTCGGCATCCATAAGCCCAACCCCAGAATTCTTGCAATCTTGGTCCGTCCGACCGGTCTGAGTTAGCGTGGCCGGAAGTCGAAGAGTTGAAGAGAAGAAAAACCTGCCTCAGTGATCGGATGGGTATGAGTAATACCCGGGGCAAACCTCAACGTTGGCCCGCATTTAGCGGACGATCAGCA
>JBAVYO010000070.1:0-3274 GCA_049698855.1 Terriglobales bacterium | reverse complement strand
ACTTAGAGGCAAAGTCTTGAGCGTATTGAACTTAACTCTCAGATTCAGTATCCAGCACCCGGTATCCAGCAGCCAGTAAACCCAAAGCCGACTCATGACCGATCCCCGCTTCTACGAGTGAGGCGCGTTTGAATTGTCAAAGAGCGCTGGATATGGTTTGGGGCGGCGGGATCGACAGTCTCTAGTTGGATCTCTTTGCAGACGGACACACTCGCACATTGCCCCAAATCAGTTTGGATATTTTCTCATCGGGCGAGGCGGGAAGTCTGTGACGCTGGTACTTGACATGTTGGGAGTTGAGGGAAGGGTGGCATTGTTGTTGGGCTTTCGTCGTCGCCTGAGCTTCCCAGGTTAGCGTCCAAAGGACGGACGCGAACCTGGGGCACCGAGCCAGAGCGTTGAGGTCAGGATTTTACAGAAGTCGAAGCTTCTGAGGACGGTGGGCTTTTCCGACGTGTCGTTTGATGTCCTTTGGTCTTTTCAGTTCCGGCCTTCGCTGGATGGTTTTCCCCTTTTTTTTCGGGCAATCTAAGAATAGGCCTCCCCTCTAGCTTCAGGAATTGCAAGTTGGCCGACGCTGCTTGCACGGCGGCCAGGGCCGCTTTTTTGTCCGCATTCTGTTTCGTATCGTCGGCTGCGGCAAGCGGCGCACTGCGCACTTGATGTTATAGCCGTTGTCGATACGATTCGCGATTCTATTGAGGGAAATTCGTACCGCTGTAGTCAGTTCATGCTTTCTTCCCGAATCACCCTTGTAGAACTCATTAACAATCTCAACTGAGACTTTCTCAATTCCGTTGGCCATGTGACTATTCGCATAATCCTCAATGCCCTTTGCTGATTCATCCGGAAGCCCGAGCTTGTGAATTTCCAGTTGAATCTTTCTAATCTCCAGAAGTTTCTTGTAGAGATCCACCACGTAGCTCACGCTCTTTGCGAGACAGGCCGCAAAGGGCGGAATAGCGAGCAAGTAAACCACAAGGCCGCTGGAAGATATCGTCTTGATCTCTAGCGTGGCGGGTTCGCTGGTGGCAACCTCCGAAAAGGTATTTAGGATAAAGCTGAGCTCAGTGAGTTCCTCGGCGAAGGGGATCAGTCGGTTATCAACGGCAGCACGCGGGATTAGGATTCCAACCTCACACTCGCCCGGTTTCAGCGTTTCGTCGCTTATCCGGAACGTGCCGAACGCCGAATTGGCCTGGGTAAGGGCAGATTGAAACTTCTCCATTCGCTGCCTAAGAGTCTCAAGCTGGTCGGCGGCGACGACCGGGGTCAATTGGTTCTCTGCGATCGTCGCCTCGATTTTCTGCTTCAGCGGCGTGCCGAAAAATTCCTCCCCTCCAATTTCTCTCAAGAGTTGCCGCCACGCCGGGCTGAACCGATCACTTGGCGAGTCGCTGAGCGCTTGGAACATGCCGGTGCGATACGTCGCTAGATTTTGCTGGTTCTGCGCGATGGCTTGCTGATTGCCCAAGCCACGTAGGGCACTCACCACGTTCTGTAGCTGCCCCAGAAGATTTTTCTCGTTCACTTCCTTCGTTAGGCTCTTTACGATTGCGTACAGGCGCTCGGCGTTCATCGTGTTTGATCCTCTCTGGGGCTGTGCAGTGCAGATTGGACGAGCTACAGGGGAACCACGAACGTTAGGCCGACTTTAGACAAGTGTCAAGAAGCCCGGTACTGAGGCCGGCGCCGCGCAAACCGGGGCGCGGAAGAGGTAGGGATGTTTCGACTGCGCTGAGGCTTCACTTCGTGAGGCCTCAACTCCGCTCAACATGACAGAGTTGTGAGTGATGCGCGCCAATCTGAGGCCTCAGCTTCGCTCAACATGACAAGGGTTGTTGGATGTGCGGCAATCTTCGCTCAGGGAATCTTCGGTTACTTCCGGCCGCGCTGCTTGCTGGCATATTCTGGGAATGCGACTTCGTTGTTCAGGGAGGCTCCGATTAAGCATCCGCAAAAATGGAAACCACAGAGTACACGGGGTTTCACGGAGGGTATCGGAGGCCTATGAGAGCTTCCTTAGCAGGCTGCCGAAGAAGTCGTGTCGCGGGCCGGCAGTCCCCCAGCGGCTGGAAGCCGCTGATGATTTGGCGCGATTTGCGGCACGAGTGGAACTCGTGCCCTTCCCAAAACCGGCTTGGGAGCCAGTTTTTCAGGAAAGTGAAAAGCCCTAGTATTGAATTGGGTCTGGGCTGCAGGACTAAAGAGGTTGCGGAAGGAGTCGAGGAAGTGCAGATTCCTCGCCGTCCCCTCGGCTGCGCTCGGGGCAGGCTCTCACCGCGCAAGCGCGGCTGCGGACGACTTGATTTCATAACCATGACGGCTCCTCAAGCCCGATACTTAGGTTGTCTAAAGACCAAGCGCTCGGGACGAAAGGAGCCAGTCATGTGGATTATAGGCTGTGATAATGACAAGGTGGAAGGACTTAGTGGTGCGGCTGAACAGTTTGCTGAAAAATTCGGTTGCACGACGTTTCGCTCCCTCAGGGGCTAAAGCCTCCATTGAAACGGCGGCGCTTATCGCAGCGGTGAACCGCTGCGCCACCCAAACGCATGACCAGAATCGAGTTTTTCAGCAAACTGTGAAGCCCGCATCCTTTCAAAGCGTCGAGGAGCTTGGACTTTTTTGCGCAGCCACTGAAGCCGTGCCCTACCCAAATCCTATTTATGAATCCAGTTCTACATTTTCTTGACTAAGAATTCCGTGAATTCTGATAGCGCGACCAACTCGACATCGTCTTCGTTGCTGCGGCTTGGGCTGCCTGAAATTTGGGTGCGGTTTCTGGTCGCGATTGTCGGGCTGGTGCTGGCGTTTGCGGCGGCGCTGTTTTCCACCGTTTCGCGAGAGTCAGGCAGCATGTGGGGAACGATTGTTCTGGCATCGGCGGCTTTGCTGCTGGCTACGTTTGTGGGGCTGACCACGGTACCGTATCTGGCGCGGCGAGTGGCGGCGGCTCGTTTGCGCGAGGCGATGGATTACGACGTCACGCGGGCGGGGATGATCTACATCTTGTTCACGGTTGTGCTGGGAATTGCGGCGATCCAGAGCGGAAACAATCTTCTTTATGTGGTCGTCGCGACGCTGCTTTCGGCAATTCTGGTGTCGGGCGTGGCGTCGGCGATTGTGTTGCGCAGCCTTGCGCTCGATGTGCATGTGCCCGAACATGTTTTTGCGGGACGGCCGATGCTGGCGCGGCTGCTGCTGCGGAATGTCAGCTCGTGGGTTCCATCGTTTTCAGTACGCGTGGTTCCGGCTCGACGCAAGATTGAAC
>JBAVYO010000069.1:0-2008 GCA_049698855.1 Terriglobales bacterium | reverse complement strand
GGGGAGGAACGTGCGCAGATCAGAGCATTGCTTACTTCAGTAACCCGACGATTGTCTCCGGAAGCGCCTTCTTTGTCAAGCCCGCAAACGCGAAAAGAAGCAGTTCATACGAGCTAGCGCACACAGGCTACTTTGCCACGAAGAGTCCTAAACAGATTTGCCTAGTCATAATGGTGCAATGATCTGCACAGCATCTGAAGCAAGTTGCGCCTTCCAGCCACTGCGGCCCCAAGGCACGATGGCTGACATCTTCCGCCGCTAAGCGTGCAGACCAAACGGATGCAGCCCCCCTTGCTCAACCGCGCCGCCTTTTGATGGTTGGTGTCTCACAAGCCCTGCCCCAGGCAGCCAGCCGCTCAGCCTAGCCTACTGAATTACTCAAGACGGATAACGCGTTCGATGATGGGAGGGCTAATGCGTTCGAAGTCATTGGTTGCGTTAGAGAGAGGCCTGGGGGCAGCCCCGGGTCCCTTTGCAGACCAGCAGCGGGGCCGATGCGAGTCTCGCTGACTCAGGGTTGAAGGATCGGAGATAGACAAAGACAAATCGCAGGCCGAATGAAGTGGGCCGCCCTGGAACACCGGAAAGGCAGCGATCGCCGGCCCCACCCGGCTTGCATGATCGGCTATTTTTTCTTGCCCTTCTTGGCAGCCTTCGCTGGCTTCTTGCTGGCCACCGGTTTCTTCTTACCGGCGGGCTCTTTCTTGCCCACGGCCTCTTTCTTGGCTGCTGGTTCCTTCTTGCCCGCTGCTTTGGCCGGAGCCTTCTGCGCGCTTGCCTTTTCGGCTTTGGCAGGCTTTGCTGCCACCGCTGGAATAGGCTTTGCGGCTGGCTTTGGCGCCACTGCTGGAACTGGCTTTGCCGCCACTACTGGAACAGGTTTTACCGGGACCACCGCAGCTTTCGCGCTTGCGTTCGGCTTCGCGGGTACAGGCGCAGCGACCGCGGGCGCTACCACTGTCTGATCTTTTGCCTTGCCGGCCTTGCCCTTGCCTTTTCCCTTCTCCGCTGGAACCGCGGTTGGCGCGGCCGCAGCAGCCGCAGCCTTTGCTCCCCGTCCTCGCTTGGCTGGCGGAGGCGGTGGCGGCGGCGGAGGTGGGGGCGCCAGCGGCTTCAGGAACTTTAACGTCTCTGTGCGCGAACGCAGCTTTCCATCCAGCAGCAGCAGGAAGACGTCATTGGCGATCTTTTCGTAGGACGGAATCTGCGGCGTAATGTGCAATTCCGTCATTTCCGGCAACGGAATCTTCTGCTGCACCTGTCGCCACTTCGTGAAGAAATTTTTGATCTTTTGCTCCACCGCTTGCTGCCGTGCCGTCACCGCCAGGAAAAGCACCATCTCCGGCCGCGCCGAAGAGAGCAACTGCCACGTCCGCGAAGGCGTCGCCGCTTCCTTGCCGGAAAGCCGCTTGGCCAGTTCCTTCGCGTCGTCGTCCAGGTCCTTCCACGCTTCCACCAGATCCTTCCGCGGAATGGCCCGCCGCAAATCGGCAACGTCCTTGTCGCCCAGGCGCGCCGTCAGAAAATGAAGGACAGCCGCTGCCACATCCGGCGTGTAACCGAGTTCGTTCATCTGCTGGCGCGTCTTCATGAGAGCGCTCAACCCGGCCGAATCCACCTTCGCCGTTGTCCAGCGCGGATTTAAAATCTTCAGCCAGCCCTCTTTTTCGTACGCTTTCAGTATCCCGAGGGCGTCATCCTCATACGCCAGTTGTTCGATTTCATAGCCGATACTCGCATTGCGAATATGTTCGATATATCCGTTCTCTTTTGCCGCGGCGAGCCGCGCCTGCGTCCTCTCCTCCAGCGGCCAATGGAACCGCGTCGCGAAGCGCGTCGCACGAATCATGCGCGACGGATCTTCCAGGAACGCGTAGTTGTGCAAAATCCGGATCAGCTTCGCTTCGATGTCGGCTGCGCCGTTGGACGGGTCCATAAACAAGCCGCGCGAACCTTCGTTCAGCGACAGCGCCATCGCGTTGACCGTGAAGTCGCGGCGGCGCAGGTC
>JBAVYO010000068.1:0-12117 GCA_049698855.1 Terriglobales bacterium | reverse complement strand
GCGCGACGCGCGGCCGGCCGCGCGTCAACAACCGATTCAGCGCAATCAACCGGTCCAGCATCCAGCGTTTTTTCGGAGGCAGTTCATCGAACTTCGCGCGCAACCCGCGCTCAAGATTTTTCAGCACCATAGGCACCAGGCTCACATAGGTGATGCGATAGCGGACAAAGGCGTCGCGCACAAACTCGGGCCGCAGCGTGCGCAAATGCACCACGCATGCCCCGCACACGAACGGCCCAATGAAGCCAACCATAAAGTCGATCGCGTGATTCGTGGGCAAAATGCTCAAGTAACGCACGCCGGGCCAGAATGGATACCACGCCGTCAGCGCTGCGCACTGCTCGAGATACGCATCGTGCGTGAGCACGCATCCCTTCGGCCGCCCGCCGGTGCCCGACGAATACACAATACACGCCGTATCTTCGCGCTGCCGCTCCACAAACTTCGGATCGCCCTTCCGCCGGAACTCTTCCCATCGATACGCGCCATACAGATCGGCGGCGGGCGGCGCCTCCGTCACCAGGACCATCCGCGTCGACAGCTTGGGGAATTCCGGCGACTGCGCAATCGCCCGCCACAGGTAATATTCAACCACCAGAAATTGCGACTTCGAATGCGCCAGCAATTGCAAATGCTCGACTGCCGATAACTTGTAATCGAGCGGCACCAGCACACCACCACAAAAGAAAATCGAGTAAGCGGAAATCAGCCACTTCGACTGATTCGTCATGATGATCGCTGCCCGGTCACCAGCCTTGAACTCGGCGTCTTGGAGAGCGCGGCACAGCGGCCGCGCCATTTCCTTGAAGTCGGAATAGGTGAGCCGAACCTTCTCGCGGTCGCGATCCGCTTCAATCAGGCAGGTTTCGTTTGGCCAGCGCTCCAGCGCAGCCATCAGAGCCGCGCCCAGACTGGCATATTGACGAAGATCGAGCATCTAGTTTTGTTTAATGCTGTGACACAGAGTAAACGAAGTTAGAAGGCAGAAGTCAAATTGGCAGAAGTGCCGCTCGGCCCCCCGTAGTGAGAGCGGCCTACAGCCGCGACTGAATTCTTTCCGCCAGCGTGCGGAAATCCGACACGCCCTGCAATTCATAATCCGGCAATTCGATGCGGAAGTGATGCTCCAGCCGGGTGAGCAAATCGAGTGCCTGCAGGCTGTCAATCCCAAGCGTCTTGAAAAAGTCGTCGTCCGGCGTGAGTTTCTCCCGCGGTACCTTGAAATGGGTCGCAGCTAAAGTCAATATTTCATCGAGCGTTTGATCCGTTGTATGCATGCGAACTCTCGCGGTCTCAAATTGCAAATCGCATATTGCCAATTACCAATTCACGGCAGATATGGCTGCGGACCTTCATTCTCCACAAATTTGCGCAGCCCTTCTTCGACGGCCGTCCGCGCATATAGGTCGCAAAAAATATCGATCTCCTGTTTCAACTCTTCGTAGGGAATTGGCTTCACAAATTTCTTCGCCGCGGCGGCGGTGGCCCGATCGAATTTTCCAACCTGGCTGGCAGTCGCGCGCGCCACTCGCAGCGCTTCACCTTCCGCCGCAATCTGGCTGACCAGCCCAATCTGCTGCGCCTTCATCACATTGAAGCTGCGCCCCGTCAGCAGCAGATCGCGCACCACTGCATTCCCCAAATCCCGCTTCAGGCGCGGGATTCCGCCGAACCCCGGAATCAGCCCCAGCCGCAACTCGGGAAAGCAGAACCGCGCCATACGATCCGCAATAATAATGTCGCAGACCAGCGCCAGCTCGAATCCTCCGCCGAATGCCACGCCATGTACGGCAGCAATTGTCGTCAGCGGCAGAGAGTCAATCGCGTTCATCACCGCATGGATGCGCTCCAAAAAATCGCGTACGCCGCTCGCCGCGTCTTCCTTTTTCATCCCCTGCCCGCGTCGATACAGCTCGGGTAAATCCGCGCCCGCCGAAAATCCAGCAGCCTGAGTCGAATGCAAAATCAGCGCATGCGCCTGTCTCGTAAGTTCCGGCAGGGCCCGCGCGAACCCCTCCAACTCATCCAGCATCAGCGAACCAATTTCGTTGCAAGGCTCGCGATGAAGGGTCAACTCAATCGCGCCATCCAGCATCTGCCACGAAAGGGTCTGGCCTTTGTGTTCGTTCATGCCGGCTTCGCCATTTCGTACATCGTGTCAATCTCGTGTTTGAACGTCTGCGCGATCAGGTCACGCTTGAGTTTTCCATTTGCCGTCAGCAGACCGCTTTCCACCGTGAAAGGCTCGTGCACCAGATGGAAGGCTCGAACCTGTTTGTAATGCGGCAGCGTCGAATTCACCAGATCGAGCGCCTGTTGCGCCTTTTCACCGCTCACCTTGCCCGTGATCAGCGCCGACAAATATCCGCGCGCATTGCCCATCAGCACGACCTGACTGGCATCCGGCAAATGCTCCAGCACTTTGTCCTCTATCGGCTCGGGCGCAATATTGTGCCCCGATCCCAAAATAACCAGATTCTTGATGCGCCCAACAATTTTCCAGTTCCCGGCCGCATCCACTTCTCCCTGATCGCCCGTGTGAAACCAGCCGTCACGCAAGACTTTCGCCGTTTCGGCGGAGCGTTGCCAATATCCCGGAAAAATATTCGGACCGCGCACCACGATCTCTTCATTGTCCGCGAGCCGCATTTCGATACCTGAAATCGCAGGCCCCGCGCGGCCTGGAATCACTTTTCCATCCGGATCGTCCATGGTGCAGATGGCCGTCGTCTCCGTCAGCCCATACACTTGCAACACAGGGATGCCGAGCATCATAAAAAACAGCTGCGTGTCTATATTCAGCGGAGCCGATCCGCAAATCAGCGCCCGTAGTTGGTCCCCAATCATCTTCTTGCGAATCGTAGGGAACACCAGCCGATTCGCTAAACTCATCCAGATTGCGTCTCCGACGCTCTTTTTGCCTTCATGACGGCGAGCGCACGCGCCTTTTGCTTTGCTGTAAATCTTCAATGCGACGCCGCCAGTCTTCCAAAGCTGTTCGTCGACTGCCTTGCGCATGCGTTCGAGCAGCGCCGGAACATTCAGAAAATAATCGGGCGACGCCGATCGCATATCGGCGGAAATCCTGGCCAGATCGGTATTCAGACTCAGTTTCGATCCGCGCAGCAAACACGTCAGCAACAGTATCCACGACCCCGCAAAACAAAATGGCAGATAATGAAAAACCGCGTCCTGCCCAGCATGCCGACTCATCACCTGACCCTTCATGAGTTGAGTCAGCCGGCCCGAAGTGCAGCCCAGCATGTGGCTAATATTCGCGGCGTTCAGCATCACACCTTTTGCTTCGCCGGACGTACCTGACGTGTAAATGATGGCAACGACGTCGTGATCGGCGACGACTGGCGCGCCATTGTCGACCCGCCCGCGCTCTTTTGTAAAAACGTTGTCGAACAGGAAACACGGCGGCGCTTCGGGCCATTCCTGCGCGATCGCCTCGGCAAGCGATTGCTCTCCGCAGGCAATCACCGATGGCCAGCAATCCTTCATCATGGCCACCAGTTCCGCCGGCGACTGCCGTGCATAAAGCGGCACAGCGATTAACCCTTCGGCCATAATCGCCAGATCCATCGCGACCCAGCGAACGGAATTATTCGCAAGCAGCGCGCAGCGGTCGCCTTTCTTTAGCCGCAATCGCCGCAAGTACGCACGCGCCACATCCACTTGCGCGAGTAACTGACGCGCCGTGACGGCCGCAGAGCCGCTGTCGTGCAACTCCTGGAGCACAACGGCGTCAGCATTCCTCTCCAGGCTGCCAAAAATTTGTTCCAGAAATGACATGAATTTCGATCCCGACGCCAAGCGCACGAATAAAATCAACTTTCTATTCGCGCCCTCTAACCGTACGCCTTCACCAAAGCACGCAACCCTTCGCTCATCGGTGGAAGATAGTCTTCCCATCCCCACTCGCCCCGCCGTGTCGGAAACTCCGGATAGCGCCGCTGCACTTCCTCTTCAAAATACACGCCCATGCGCGCCATCGATTTCAAATTGCGCACAACCGTGCGCCCAATCCCGTCGGCGATGCGCTCGCCCTCGCGATCCAGAACGTCCAGCGCCGCCAGGGTGCGCTCCTCCAAATCCGGATCGTCCACGTGCATCAGCAATTCCTTGTGGCCGCGTTCGTTCATCAGATTTCGGATGCGTTCGTCCATCGTGATCCCAGCCGACGGCACCAGCGCCGGCATCGACGTCACAATCCCGTGATAACGCGAGGAAACCATCAGCCGGCACACGCGCAGAATACTTACTAATTCGTACATGTTGTAATCTTCCGAAGTCAGCACAGGTACGCCGCCGAGCTTCTCCGAAATCCGCCGGCAGGGACGCGCATCCAGACGCTCGGTCGCAACCATAATTACAAAAACGTTTCTTTTCTGCCGGAACGCAGCCACCGCTTTCGCAATCGAACTCAGATAATGTTCGTATGCCCTGTCGGCCTCTGGCGCGGCATTATGGAAGTACGGCCCGCGATAGTGGCTCGCTTTGTAGGCTCCAGTAAGGCTATGCAGCGCGGCCTTTCCGATCGATGCCTTCACGGGCCATTCAAACGGATTGATGGGACAAACCACCAGTACCGGCGTCTTTCCATCCCAGCCCACATCGCGCAACACCTTCTGCCCATACTCGGCGGCCAACGGTTCGAACGTCCAAGCCGTGTCGGTGCCGAGTTCGGTGGGCACGCCCAGCTCGCGCAAAATAGTTCGCGACTCCTCGTTGCGCGTAATTACCAGAGAGTTCCTACAAAAACGTCCGCACATCTTTGCGACAAGAGGGTCCATCTGCCCGGCTTCCGCGCCGTACCCGACAGAGAGCTTATTTTCCGCCGCGGCAATACCGAGAGATCCGATCATCATCGTCGCCAGCGCGTTCGCGAACTTCGACTTGAACATCGATCCTTCGCACGCCACCACGCCGTGATGTTTCGACACCTCCTTCGACAGAAAGGGCGGAAAAATATCCGGCAATCGTACTTGTGACGTTCCTTCAAAATAACCGCGCGAGCGATCGAAGTTGAACGTCATCATTGTCAGATCGACGCGGTCAGCCCCGAGGATTCGCCGCACCTGCCGCAGCATTTCTTCCACGCGCACGTCGGAGCCCGTGTTGCGCGTGCCGTTGTAGCCTGCAAAAAGCAGTTTGAGTTTTTCACCCGGCTTCCACGGTTCGCCGCGGCCGAGCATCCATTGCAGCTTCTTCGATTCGACAATTCCAGAAACCCATGCTTCCAGCATCAGGTCCATCATGCGGCCGAACCTCCCGCCGATCCGCCGGACGCCCCACCCGCCTTCGATGTCGTCGGCCACTCCTGATATGGATACGTGAAATTGTGCTCGCGGCTGAAGCGCAGCAGCGGAAAACTGTAATTGGAAAATGGCGCCGGTTTGCGCCCCAGTTCCGTCGTCACCCGTGTGTTGTCGAATACGGTATTCCAGGTCAAGTAAGGCAAGAACACTTTCATCAGCGCCGCGCCTTGTCCCACCCGGCCTTTGCGGTTGCCCAGCAGATTAACCGCCGAGCTGAATGGTCCCACCAGAATCGGCATAAACAGCGGCCCGCGCGTGTTCTGCTCTTTTGCCAGCGCTCGGGTCAGCTCGCGAAACGTCTGCGAATCGTTGCCCGAAGAAAGATGATACGTGTCGTGCGCCGGATTCTCTTTCATGTGCAAATCCGCAATCGCGCTGGCCACAAAGTCCACGTTCACGATGTCGATCTTGTCATGCGGGCGAAATGGCAAAACGGGCAATCCCGCCAGAAACACAAACGACCGCACCATGTCGAACTGTGTGGTCTGCGCATACCGGCTGTCGCCCAGCACAATGCTGGGGCGGAAAATTGTCAGCGGGACATCCGGCAGCAGCTCGCGCACCATGTGCTCGCAAAATTTCTTGGTGCGCGCATAAGGATCGTAATCCGACCGCTCCCACTCTATCGAGCAGTCCTCGGTCACAATCTCGTGCGACCGTTTTCCGGCAACTGCCACCGTGCTCACATTCGAGAATCGCCGCAGCCCGTGATAATACTGCGACTGCCGTGCCAGTTGGATAACTTCCAGCGTCCCGCGCAGATTTACATTCATGCAGGACTTTTCCGACTTGCGATTCAGTGAAGCCGCGCAGTGAATCACAGAATCGGTGGTGTGCACCATCCGGTCGTAGTCTCCGCGCTCCAGTCCAAACTGCGGCGCTGTGAGATCGCCGCGAAAAATCCGGATCTTCGCCTGCAAATATTCGTAGAACTCGGGAAACGGCAGATGCAATTGCAGCGCATCCCAAAGGCGCACTTCCGCGTCGCGAGCGTCGCGCCCCCGCACCAGCAGGTTCAAAGCCGCATCATGCTGGCTCAGCAGATTGGCCGCGACATGCGCGCCGATGTAGCCGGTCGATCCGGTCAGGAATATCGCCACGTGACTCCGTTCGTCCCCGTCTTTACGCCGTTTGCGCTTTCATCGTCGGTGGTTTGCCGCAGATCACGCCGCGCGCCAGGCATCGTCAGCACCCGCGGCTCGCGCGCTTCCAGCGGACGCCCTTCGATCAGCGGATACGTCCACCGCCGCAGCGCCGGGATATGAATGTCTATCCAGTACTCCCACCAATCGAGCCCAGCCGTGTCGTAGCCGAACGCTTCACGCTCTTCCGGCACGAGCGCCTGCGAGAGCTTTTCGACATTATCGGCCACAAAATCGTGTTCATTGTGCAGGATGAAAGGCTCGAACAGCTGAATCAGTTTTTCCACGCGCTCCAGATTGCGCTCGGCTTTCGCAAGCGGCTTGCGGACCGGAAGCGGAGACATGATTGCCTGAATCCTTCGGATCATCATGCGCTGCGCCGGCGCCGACATGCGGTTATACCGCTCCTTTGAAACCGGAATCGCATCCAACCGCAGACGCAGCCAGTATTCCAGCCCCTCCTGTGCGCGGTAATGGCGCCGATGCCCGAGTGTGGTCAGTTCAATCGAGCGGCCCATGTCGCACGGATTCGTCACCGACGTCGCCAACTGATACAGCGGATCGTGACGCCGCTCCACCAGCGCCGCCGCAATCAGCGTCATGCCGGCGCACACCGCATCCACCGGAATAATGTCGAGGCGCTTGCGCTCGTTTGAAGGCAATTGCCGGAACGAAGTGCCCAGCAAATACGATAGCGATGCCGATGTGTTGATGCCCTCGTTCCATCCGCGGAACGGCTTCGCGACCGATGTTTCCACAATCGACGGCCGCACAATCGCAATCGGCAGCCCCCTGCCATGGATGGCGATCAGCGATTCCGCGAGACTCTTCGTGTACGTGTAAGTATTCGGCCAGCCCAGTTCAAGCGCCCGCTTCTTGCCTTCGTCGGTGAGATAGTTTTTCAGCCAGCGCACGCGGTTCTTGCGAACCTGATTTTCCAAGGCAGCCCCGCTCAGCCCCTTGGCGGCGTGCTCTTTCTCCAGCGCCTGCTTCCTGAGTTTGTCGGTGACCTCCGCTCCTTCGGCGCGCGCCTCCGCCGCTTCCACCAGGTCGTGCAGTTGCCGCCATTCGTGCTCCGCGTTGAAACCCGGTGCGCCCGCCGGCGTGTAATTCGCGCGCACGCGCTCTCCCACTCGCCCATCGCGCTGCCCGGCAACGTAGCAAGTTGAAAGGTGCAGCAACGCTGCGTGATCGGATTTGCGAATGAACTCGACCAAGTGAAATGCCGAGTCCACGTTCACCGCCAGCGCTTCCCGCAGGTCGGGATTGAAATCCGTGAGCCCCGAGCTGTTTACGATCAGATCCAGTTCCCTGCCCAGCCGAGCCGCCACGTCCGCATCCAAACCAACTGCCGGCTGCGAGACATCGCCTTCCACAACCTCTATTTTTTCGGCCAGCAGCGTGCCCAACTGGTCCCCGTACTTCTCAAAGAGCGGATCGAATACCGGCGAGTCCTCCATCATCCTCTCGAAACGCTTCTGGGCTGGATTTGACTTCTGCCTACGGATGAGCAGGTACAACTTTCCAATCTCCGGAAGATCCATCAGGATATTTGCGAGCCAGACTTTGCCGATGAATCCGGTCACGCCGATCAGCATCACGCGCTTCCCGCCCAGAGCCTTCCGCACCGAAAACCGTGCTGGATGCCGTATTTCATCGAAATACACAATCGGCCGCACCCGTGGAGCTTCCACTCTCACTGCCGGAACGATCGCAGCAGCCAGTTCCTTCGGCCCGCGCAACCCGAGCGCCCGCACCCAGCGCGCCGTACTCTGCTGCCCATCCGGGCCCGCTTCGCGGATACGCGCGAAAATCCCACGCGGCCGGATCACCGGACTCAGCAGCCGGCCGGTAGCGACTCCATCGCGAAAGTCCAGCCGGTTAGCGACAATCCACTGCACCCCCAAATGCCGCGCCAGTGGCCGCATCACATGATCCAGCCCCTGGCTTACCAGCACTACGTTCGCGCCCGTCGCCTGCGATGCCTTTAGTTGACGAACGCCTTCCTCTTTGAGCAGCGGCTTGAGCTTGTATTCAAACTCTTCTTCGCCCAGCAAATCCAGCCGGTCGCGCGTTACGCCGCTCAGCACTGCGTGCACAATCCGCGTAGCCGCCACTCGATTCGTCGCATATAGAAACGGCCGCAGCAGCGCCATCAAAAGCACCAGGCTCCGCCGCACCACCCGCGCAATAAATGTCTGGCTGTTCCAGGTAAAGAATGCAATGGGCCGGATCGTCGTCAGCTCAAGTAAACTGCCTTCCACACGCCAATACACGGGATTCGCAGGCCGCGGACGCAACGGAGACGACTGCGACCGTCGCGATTCCGCAGTCGAACTCTGACCCGAAGACTGTGCCGCAGCCGCGCCTGGAGCCGGAGCTCCTGACTCAATCGGCTGCTGAAAGCCGGGTCTTGACGAATTAGCGATAGGTTCCAAGAATCAGTTGCCCTTGCTGCGATCCGCTCCGCAGCCCGCCTTCAGGTAGCACAGCGAGCGTAAGCCACACAACGCAATCTCTTATTTTAACCTCTACCTCGCCAAGGGCGAAATACACTCTTCCAATCAAGGCGGGGTCAATTCGTCCCATCACCACCCCGGGTTGCTGATAAAATCACAGGGCTAGAAAATTGGTAAATTGCGATTTGTATTGAACCTTTTGGATTCCAAAATCCAAAAGCTCTCGGTCTTAATTCTTTGCAAACTGTATCGCCTTAATGGGAGAAGTAATCGATGTCTGTTAAAGATACCCTGCTTCCCGAATTCGACATGGAGATGGACAACACACGGCGCACCCTTGAGCGCGTCCCCGACGACAAGTTCTCATGGAAGCCCGACGAAAAATCCGGCACCCTCGGCTGGATGGCTACGCACATCGCCTCCCTTCCACACTGGGCCAAGATGACCATGGAGCAGGATTCGCTCGACCTTTCTGCGGCCGGCGGTGACGCTTATGTGCCGCCCAAGCCAGCAAATCGTAAGGAACTGCTCGAAGTCTTCGACAAAAATCGCGCCGAAGCGCGCGCCGCCCTCGCTGCCGCCGACGACGCCACCTACGCGAAGCCGTGGGCATTGCTGATGGGAGCAGAAGAGCTTTTCCGCGAGCCGCGTGCCAACGTGCTCCGCCGCATGGTTCTCAATCACATGATTCACCATCGCGGGCAGCTCACCATGTATTTCCGACTGCTCAAAGTGCCCGTACCGGCGCTCTACGGCCCGTCGGCCGACGAACAGAAATTCTAGGTCCGGTTGGATTGGCTGCGGCGCAGATTCTCGAAAATGATGGGGATCTTCGCCCAGCATGCCTCATCGCATCACAAGCCCCACCAACACCGCGGCCCCAATCAACCAGGCCGAGTTCACCCGAAACCGCAGCAGAGCGATCAAGCTCACTCCGAAGATCGCCAGCGTCGGCCAGCTCACAATCGACGCCTTCCCGAGTTGCCAGGCCACAACCGCGATCAACGCCAGCGATCCGGCAACCACACCGTCCAGCGCAGCCGAAAATACAGGTGACCGCCGCAGCCGCGGAATCACCGGCCCGCTGATCGCCACCAGAATGAATCCGGGAAGAAAAATTCCCAAGGTTGCTACCACCGCGCCCCGCCAGCCTGCAACAATGTATCCAATAAACGTAGCGGTCGTGAACAAAGGTCCCGGGGTGAACTGTCCCACCGCGATTGCATCCAGCAGTTGTTGATCGGTCAGCCAATGCAGATGCTCCACGAACTCCGTTTGCAGAAACGCCAGCAAAACATATCCGCTGCCAAACACCACCGACCCGACTTTCAGAAACGAAAGAAATAGCCGGAGTAACCCAACCTTCACTGCGGCCACCGCCGTTACCGCAACCAGACTGGCCGCCAGCAGCTTTGGCGCGCTGAGCACCCCCACGCCCAGCAGCCGGTCCTTCATCCCGAGCGCGGCCGCCGACAACAATCCGGCAAAGATCAGCACGAAAACCGGACTCACTCCAATCAAACTCAACACGGCTGCCAAAACCGCAATCACCGCCAACAGCGGCGTCCGCACGCCCGTCCGCGTGAGCTTTCCCAGAGCCTGGATCACGATTGCCACCACCACGGGCTTGATAGCGTAGAGCACGCCGTGCGCGCGGGGCAGCGAACCGAATCGTACATACGCCCACGCAATCGCCGAAACAATCAACGCCGCCGGAATAATGAAGCAGCAGCCCGCTACAATCAGGCCGCGCCAGCCCCGCTTCAGTTGTCCGATGAAGATTGCGACCTCGGTCGAACTCGGCCCCGGAATCAGGTTCGCAGCCGCCAGCCGGTCGAGAAACTCGGTGTGCGTAATCCACTGCCGCCGCCGAACGAACTCCTCTTCCATCATTGCCAGGTGCGCCGCCGGGCCGCCGAAGGCGATGGTTCCGAGTTTCAGGAACACAAGCGCGATTTCACCCAGCGATGCCTCGCGAATTTGTTGCACTTCCGCCATACTCGGAAAATCGGAAAGTTCTTTTCAGACCATGCAAACTCGACTGCCAAACGTGAGGATTGTAATGCATGCTACATTGCGACCATCCGTCGACTAGCGGCGTCGATCTAAAACACATCAGAGAAACTACAGAATGAACCCGCTCACTCTATTCGGATTGTTTGCCGTCACCGCGATGCTGGTTACCTACGCGCTGGAGAGGCGCAGTCCCTGGTTCATCCTCGCCTTCGCCGCTTCATGCGCGCTCGGCTCTGTCTATGGATTCTTGCAAGGCGCGTGGCCATTCGGTCTGGTGGAGGCGATATGGTCTGTCGTAGCCGCGCGCCGCTGGTATCAAGTGGCCCGCCGCAAACCTCCACACTGAACCGCCTCCCCGGCGAAAAAAAGGCTGCTCATGAAGAGCGGCCAAATGTTTTCTGGAAGTTCACAACCTGTAAGTTCCCACCTAAAAACTAGTCTCCCGCGACCGGCTCCGCCATCTCTTCGGTTTGCTTCGCCGGTTGAATCTCGTGCAGGCCGTTGCCGTTCGAATGCCCGTTTCCATTCGAGTGGCCGTTACCGGAACTCGGAGCAATCGCGCCCAGCGGAATAAATCCGGCTTCGTTCGACGTCGCCGGCTTCTCCTTTAGCACCACCTCGCGGTAGAGCTGCGCCATGCGCGCGTCGTAAGCGGCATCGTTCTTTTCCGCACCGCGCTTTTCAGAATTCGTCGCTGCCAGCTTCGCATCGCGCGCCCGTGTCTTTTCTTCACGCGCCGTCTTTGCAATGCCCAGCTTGTCGAGATCGTGCTGCACTTCGTTGGTCACGATTTCTTCGCGGAGATAAAGAGCGTGCTCCTTATCTTCCATATTGACTTTCTTGCCGCCCGCAAAGATCTCATGCCGCCCATGCTCCTCGTACCACTTGGTGAGTGTGGCCGTCATGTGCATCTTCTCGATAATGTTGCGCCAGCCCACGCCCGTGTTGTAGGCGCAGAAGCTGATTTCGCCTTCCTGCGTCGCATAAGGAATGATGCACTGCTCGGTGCGCCGGAAGTCGTAATTGAACAGATCCTGGAACCACATCCCTGCGATGAATAGAAAGTTCCAGCGATCCTGACGGCGCTTCATCACGTCGTCAATCGTGCGATCCGGCCCAACTTTGCCGTAGTTCTTGCCCGTCGCGTTGAAGTTCTTGTCGAACTTCTTGAGCAGG
>JBAVYO010000067.1:0-30984 GCA_049698855.1 Terriglobales bacterium | reverse complement strand
GAAATGAGTTGGGCATGGATGGCGGCTTGTTGAGAGTGCATGACTTCCTCTTGGCTCGATAACAATTTGTGGGGCTGTGCTGAATGCATCCTTGGGGAGAATTAAATCTCTAGCTGTGTATGGATGCGGAATTCGCCAACTGGTTGCGGAGTTTTTCCGCGGTCTCCTGGATGGAGACGAGTTTTTCGGTGGCGGCGGGTGGAAGATCGGAGATTTGCGAGGCGAGGCCGCAATCGAGCAGAAGCGAGGCGAGGGTCTGGTTGCACTCATTTTGCAAGGAGCGGGCAGCGGCGGCGTGGATGGCGGTTTGATTGTGCTCACGGCGTTTGAGCGCGGATTCGGCCTCGCGCACCAGGCGATCGATTCCTGTCAGCGCGAAGTTGATTTCGAGCAGGATGGCATCGCCAAGATGGGCGAGCGTGGTGTGGAGTTCGTGCGGTTCGGCCTCGACGAGATGATGGTCAAAGATAACGAGGGAGTAGGAAGCGGTGCGCAGGCGGGTAAGGGATTCAGCCAGATTCTGCGCGGTGACGACGGGCTCGTCGGTGGCCTGCTGAAGGCGAACGGCACAGTCGCGGGCGGCTGGTATCGGTGTGACGAGAAGAATCACGACCTTTTTAGAAGTGCATCTTGGCGGCCATGATCTGTGCATGGCGGGAACGAATGGACGTATGGCAACGTGCGGGAAGACAAGCTCCGAACGCAGTCAGGATCCTGCATCTGCGAAGCCGCGATTGATTTAGAGACTTGCGGCACGGCTGAAGAAGCTGCGGAAAGAGTCTGGTGGAGCGCGCAGAGCAGCCCTCAGGCGCTGAAGCGCAAATCTATTTTCAGCAGCTAAGCGGCACGAGTGGAACTCGTGCCCCTCCCTTTTGCCATGCTTCCCGAGTTTTTCCCGCAGCCACTGAGGCCGTGCTCTTTCAAAGCAACTTCAAACTGACCCACTACGCACAAAATTGATCGCTATTTTTCCACATTCCCATTCCCGAAGAGTTCTGCCATAATTGATCGTGCACCCCAGCCTGCACAATTTTTCAATCAAAATTAGAGCGAGGTACGGATGTCTGCCAAGTACATCTTTGTGACGGGCGGAGTTGTGTCTTCATTGGGCAAGGGATTAGCAGCAGCTTCGATTGGCTGCCTGCTCGAAAGCCGCGGGTTGAAGGTCAACCTGATGAAGTTCGATCCCTACCTGAATGTCGATCCGGGTACGATGTCGCCGTTCCAGCACGGCGAAGTTTTTGTCACCGACGATGGCGCGGAAACCGACCTGGATCTCGGGCACTACGAGCGCTTCACGCACGCCAAGCTGACTCGCGATAACAACTGGACGACCGGAAAAATCTACGAGCAGATCATCGCCAAGGAACGGCGCGGCGACTACCTGGGCAAGACCGTGCAGGTGATTCCGCACGTGACTAACGAAATCAAGGCGGCGGCGAAAAAGTGCGCGCAGGATGTGGATGTGCTGATCGTCGAAATTGGCGGGACGGTGGGCGATATCGAATCGTTGCCATTCATTGAGGCGATCCGCCAGATGCGGCAGGAACGCGGGCGCGAGAACACTTTGTTTGTGCATGTGACGCTGGTGCCGTTCATCGCGGCGGCGCAGGAATTGAAGACCAAGCCGACGCAGCACTCGGTGAAAGAGCTGCTCAGCGTTGGAATTCAGCCGGATATTTTGCTGTGCCGGACGGATCGGTTCCTTTCGAAAGACATCAAGTCGAAAATTGCGTTGTTCTGCAATGTGAGTGAAGAAGCGGTCATCACGGCGAAGGATGTGGCCTCGATCTACGAAGTGCCGGTGTGTTTCGCGCATGAAGATGTGGACACGCTGGTGATGAAGTATTTGCACTTGCAGGCGAAGGATCGCGATCTTTCCAGGTGGAATGAGCTGGTGCACCGCGTCTATAACCCGAAGGATGTCGTGCGAATCGGGATTGTCGGGAAGTATGTGGAGTATGAGGATTCGTATAAGTCGTTGAAAGAAGCGCTGGTGCATGGCGCGCTGGCGCACAATTTGAAGCTTGAAGTGAGCTGGGTTGAAGCCGAGGGGCTGGAGACTGCCGACCCGAACGACAAGAGTTACTACGCTCAACTCGAGGATTATGACGGCATTCTTGTGCCCGGCGGATTTGGTAAGCGCGGCATCGAGGGCATGCTCAAGGCAATTCAGTATGCGCGCGAAAACAACGTGCCATATTTTGGAATTTGCCTTGGGATGCAGACAGCGTGCATTGAATTTGCGCGCAATGTTTGCGGGCTGGCGGGAGCGAATTCCAGCGAGTTCGATCCGGCGACTCCGCATCGAGTGATTTATAAACTGCGTGAGTTGCGCGGCGTGGAAGAACTCGGCGGGACGATGCGCCTGGGCGCATGGCCGTGCAAGATTGAGCCGGGGACGCTGGCCGAGAAGGTGTATGAGCAGAGCGAGATCAGCGAGCGGCACCGGCATCGCTATGAGTTCAACCGCGAGTATGAAGAGCCGATGACGGCGGGCGGACTGAAAATTTCTGGCGCAACACCGGACGGGACCTACGTTGAGATTGTGGAGATTCCGGGGCATCCATTCTTTATCGGTTGCCAGTTCCATCCAGAGTTCAAGTCGAAGCCGCTGGAGCCGCATCCGCTGTTCAAGTCGTTTGCGGGCGCGGCCTATGCGCACGGCCAGAAACGCAAGGGAAACAGGGAAGCTGCGGACGTGGAGATGTTTCTGCGTCCGGCGAAAGTCGCGCGAGGGTAAAATAAATCGGGTGATCGGACCATCGGGTCATCTGGCGATCGAAACCACAATGCTTCGCCAGATTTGTTGTCCCAGTCGATTTCCGCGTGGGTTTTCAATGACCCGATGACCCGATCATCCGATGATCCGATGACGTCCTCTTTCCAAATCGATAGCGTGCGCGTTGGCTCGGGAGATCTTTTTCTGATCGCCGGGCCGTGTGTGATCGAAAGCGAAGATCACGCGCTGCGCATGGCCGAGATCATCAAGGGCGTGACGCGCTCGCTGAATTTTCCTTTCATCTTCAAGGCTTCGTATGACAAGGCGAACCGCACCTCGATCCGCAGCTTTCGCGGACCGGGCATGAAGGAAGGCCTGCGCATTCTGAATAAGGTGAAATCCCAGGTGCACATTCCCGTGCTCACGGACGTGCATCAAGTGGCGGATGTAGCAGCGGTGGCAGAAGTGGTGGATGTGCTGCAAATCCCCGCGTTCCTCTGCCGGCAAACCGACCTGATTGTCGCCGCCGCGTTGAGCGGCCGTCCCGTGAATATAAAAAAAGGCCAGTTTGTTTCGCCCTGGGACATGAAGCACGCGGTCGAAAAGTGCCGCGACGCAGGAAATACGCAGGTCTTCGTAACCGAGCGCGGATCTTCGTTTGGCTATAACAATCTGGTTGTGGATATGCGGTCGCTCGCCATCATGCGCAAATTTGCGCCGGTGGTCTTCGATGCGACGCACTCGGTGCAACTGCCGTCAGCATCGCACGGAGATCAAGATGGCCCGGCGGTCAGCGGCGGACAGCCGGAGTTCATCCCCGTACTCTCTCGTGCAGCCGTCGCAGCTGGCGTGGACGGCGTGTTCATGGAAGTGCACGACAATCCAAGAGAGGCGAAGAGCGACGGCGCAAACGCGCTCGACTCGCGCAATCTGCGCGGCGTGTTGAAGGAATTATTGGCGGTGCGGCAGGCGATTGATGCGGCGCGCGCGACGCCATAATTCATGTTCCTGATCCCTTACAAAACGATCCGGATCACGAGTTCTCTGACGCCGGAGGAAGCTAGCCGACGAATAACGCAGGTGGTTGATACCCGCCGGTGGACGTGGCGGCGTTTGCCCGGTGTGCATTTTCAGGGGCGAGTCTCGCCTGAAGGTTTTCGGATACTCCCTGTGGTCCGGGGAAGAAATACGTACTTGCCACTGATCCGAGGGTATTTCCACGCCGGCCCCAGTGGAACGGATGTCGTGGCTACCTTCTCGTTGCATCCTCTCGCGATTGCCATGGTTTCTTTGCTGGCCATTGTGCCCTTCGCGATAGAGTTCTTCAAGCTCGGGTTTCTATCTCTTGATCTACTGACGTGGCTGGCCTTGCTCTTCGCTCTTCACGTGCTCCTGTACTTCACTGGTTTCTTGCCCGAGGCACGTCGAGCCGAAACTTTCCTGCGAGACTTGTTAGGCAAATGACTTCAGTTCATTTCTGAATCTGTTACCATTCCCGCCACATCTGATTTTCATCGCGTATGCACCTGTGGGCTTCGATTGCCGGACTGATTCTGATTTTCGTCATCCTTCTCGATGCGTTTGAGACGGTTGTTCTGCCGCGCCGCATTCAGCGGACATTTCGAATTACCGCATTTTTTTACAAAGCCACGTGGATCCGGTGGACGCGCGTATCGCAGCATATCAAGTCCCCATCGCGGCGCGAGGGCTTTCTCGCGTACTTTGGGCCGCTGTCGCTGATTCTCCTGATGGGTTTTTGGGCGCTGGGACTGATCTTTGGTTTTGCCTGCGTGCAGTACGGTCTGGGCGAACATCTGACCCTTGTCAACGAGAAAATCACGTTTGGGAAAGTGCTCTACCTGAGCGGCGAAACGTTTTTCACACTGGGCTACGGCGACATCACACCCAACAATGCCGCCGCACGCGCCCTTGCCGTGATGGAAGCGGGCATGGGCTTCGCCTTCCTCGGTGTCGTGATCGGATACCTGCCCGTGATCTACAACTCGTTTGCGGCGCGCGAGATTGAAATTTCCCTGCTCGATGCCCGTGCCGGATCGCCTCCAACCGCAGCCGAATTCCTGAGCCGGCTGGGATGCTGCCCGGAGCAAACCGTGCTCGACGGCATCTTTCGCGATTGGGAGCGCTGGTGCGCCGACCTTCTGTCGAGCCACATTTCTTATCCGGCGCTGCTTTTCTTCCGGTCGCAGCACAGCAATCAATCGTGGCTGAGCGCGCTCACCGTGATGCTCGATGTCACGTCGCTGGTCATGGTGGGCGTGGATGGGATCCATCCCGAGCAGGCGAAGCTGACGTTCGCCATCGCGCGGCATGCGGCTGTCGATCTGGCGCAGGGCGTGAACGCGCAATACGATCCGCACGCGCCGGAGCGGCTGACATTGGAAGATCTGGATGGGCTGCGAAAAGAACTGGCGCAGCACGGCGTGACGCTTTATGACGGTGCGGATGCTGCCGACCGGCTAGGCGCATTGCGCGCTCTCTACGAGCCGTATGTACATTCGATCAGCGGGCGGCTGCGCTTCACGCTACCGCCATGGATCGCAAGCGAGCGCAGGAAAGACAACTGGCAGGGCAGTCCGTGGGACAGGGCGATTCAGGCAAAGGCGCTGGAAAAACCGGGACGGCCGGTGGAAGACCACTTCTGATCGGGTGATCGGGTAATTTGATCATTCCTTTGCGAAGTGGGATCGAGATGACCCGATGGCTCGATCATCCCCCGATCATCCGATGACCCGATGCTCTGCTCCTTCTGCTACCATTTCCGGTTCATGAAAAACATAGGTGAAAACGTAGTTCGCATTGAGGCGGAGGCTTTGCGGGCGCTGGCGGATCGGCTGGCGGGACCGATGGCTCCCTCGTTTGAGCGCGCGCTCGAGCTGCTATTCGGATGTCAGGGGCGCGTCGTGGTTACGGGGATGGGGAAGAGCGGGATCATTGCGCGGAAAATTGCCGCGACTTTGAGTTCGACGGGATCGCCCGCGCTGTATCTTCATCCTGTGGAAGCGTTGCACGGAGACCTTGGGATGATCGTGCGCGGCGACGTGGTGCTCACGCTTTCGGCGAGCGGCGAGACCGAGGAGATTCTGGCGTTGCTGGCGACGATTAAGCGGCTGCAAGCTCCGCTGATTGCGATGACGTGCGATGAGTTAGGGGTGAGCGCATTGGCCTCTGCGGGTGCCGACGCAAGTCCCCGCCCTTGCCGCAAAGAACGCGGCAAGGATGGGGCACCCGCGAACAAAACCAGCGCGGACAAGAATGTCCGCGCCACACGAACGTCTACGCTCGCGGTGGCCGCGGACGTGGCTCTGGATTGCTCGATTTCGAAAGAGGCGTGTTCGCTGGGACTTGCTCCGACGGCTTCGACGACGACCATGCTTGCGCTCGGAGACGCGCTGGCTGTGGCGCTATCTGAGAAGCGCGGCTTCAAGGAAGAAGATTTTGCCAACCTGCATCCGGGAGGAAAGCTGGGCAAGCGGCTGGCAAAAGTGGAATCGCTGATGCATTGGGGAGAAGCGGTGCCGCGCGTGACGGCGCGGACGAAGATGCCGGACGTGATCTATGAGATGTCGCGCAAGAAGCTGGGCATGACGACGGTGGTGGAGGACGACCGTTTGTTGGGCGTGATTAGCGACGGAGATCTGCGGCGGGTGCTGGAGCATAGCGGAAAGGATGCGCTTGATTTGCACGCGCAGGATTGCATGACGAGGTCTCCGAAAACGATTGGGCCGCAGGAATTCGCGGCGACCGCGCTGGCGCGAATGGAAGAAATGAAAATCACGTCGCTGGTGGTAGTGGACGACGAACGGCGCGTCCGCGGAGTGGTGCACCTGCATGATTTGTGGGGCACGGAGATGATGTAGGGATCGGGCCATCTGGTGATCGGGCGATCTGGTGATCGGGCCCTCGGGTCATTGAAACCCATCTTTGCCAGCCGGAAAAACTCGTTTACATCGCAACGAAAAAGGCCATCGAGCGTCCCGGGTCATTCAGGGTTTTCAATCGCCCGATGACCCGATCGCCCGATGGCCCGATGTTCTTGGAAAAACTCGCCTCCCCGGCTAACAGAAAAAGGCCATCGAGCGTCCCGGTCACTCAGGTTTTTCAATCACCCGATGACCCGATCACCCGATGGCCCGATGTTCTTGGCCCGATGTTCTCTACTCGAGCACAAAAATGTTCTTCTTGGCGCAAATATCCTTCAGGATTTGCGGCCACACGGTTACGCTGACTTCGCCGAGGTGTGCTTTCCTCAGCAACTGCATCAGCGTGCGCGATTGTCCGATGCCGCCGCCGACTGAAAGCGGCAGTTCATTGTTGATAATCGCTTTGTGATAGGGGAATTGAAGATTGCCGAGCAGCTTCGAAATTTCGAGCTGGCGGCGCAGGGTGTCCGCATTGACGCGGATGCCCATGGAGCTGAGCTCGTGGCGGCGCTTGGTCACGGAATTCCAGACCAGAATGTCGCCGTTGAGGCCGTGCGTTTCTTTCTTCGTTTCTTTGCTGGTATCGGTGACCCAGTCGTCGTAATCGGCGGCGCGGTTTTCGTGCGGGAAACCATCCTTCAATTTCCAGCCGATTCCGATGATGAACACCGCGGGATACTTTTGCAGGATCTGCGTCTCGCGCTGCTTGCGCGGGAGATTCGGGAACATGTCGAGAATCTCTTCGGCGTGCAGGAAGGTGAGTTCTTCCGGCAGATTGGGGTAGCGCGGATCGCGCAGCGCAGGGAATAAGTCCTGCGCGAACTTCTCGGCCCCTACCAGCACCTGCCAGATCTTGCGGACGATATCTTTCAGAAACGCCACATTGCGGTCCGAATCGTGGATGGAACGCTCCCAGTCCCACTGGTCGACGTAGGCGGAGTGATCGTGATCGAGGAAATAATCCTTGCGCACGGCGCGCATATCGGTGCAGATGCCTTCTCCGGGCTTGCAGTCGAATTGTTTCAGCGCGACCCGTTTCCACTTGGTGGCAGCCTGTACGACCTGTGCGTCGATGGGATGCATGTTGAGGTCGTTCGAGATGTGGAAGCCGATGGGTGTGCGCGAGCCGTCGCGATCAAGCATGTCATTGACGCCGCTATCGACGTCGACAATGAGAGGAACCTCGACCATCATGAGGTTGAGCACTTTGCAGAGATTGTCTTCGATGTAACGCTTGACTTGAAAAATGGCTTGTTGAGTTTGACGCCGGTCGAGCAGGGAACGGTAGTCATTGGGCAGTACACGTTCGAGATCGGTGTAGTTGCCAATACCAGGCCCTGCCAGATCGGCTTGTTTATCGTAGGTAAGAGTTCCCATTAATCCCTCCGCTGATGAAATAAAAAAGCTGGACACATCTAATGGATTACGCCTTGAGACGAGCAATGGTCTGTGATGCGGGGCACAGGTGGGGGTGAGGGAAGGACGGCTGTCAGCTATCAGCCGTCAGTTCTCAGTTGTCGGGTGTCGACCATCCCGCACGATTCCACGTAAAGGCGACTGTGGGTTCTGCGAACCTGTTGGCTAGGACCGCCTTTTCCCAAGAGTCCATGGGACGATAGAACATCAAGTACATCGATTGACTGATGGCTGACGACTGAGAGCTGACAGGTGACGACTGATTCTAATGGCAGAATCGCTGCAGTTTCGGTGGCGGGGGTGTGGGCATCTCGTCGAACTCGCCATCCCATCCGGAGCAACCGCGAGCAGTCACGGCTCGAATCACCAGTTGTTCCATGTCGCGGGCTTTGGTCTTGGCACTTGAAATTTGATCGACTGTGAGAGAGCCAGCAGTGCTGATATCGAGCAGATCGCGAGACGCCGCATTGTTTCCGGCGTCGGCGGCAATCGAAAGCCAGATATATGCGTTGAGGGGGTCCTTGGCAATGCCGCTCCCCTCCTTCAGCGCTTTTCCGTAATAATACTGCGCCTGCGGCAAGCCCTGCTCGGCGGCAATTTTGTAGAGCGCGGGAGCCTTGGTGGCGTCGCGGTCCGCCATCAGGCGAGCGAGGTAATAGGCTCCATAGGCGTTATTTTGGCCAGCGGACATCTTGAGCCATTTTTGAGCGGCATCGAGGTCGCGAGCCGTGCCATTGCCGAGGAAATAGAGGCGGCCTGTGAGCCACGCGGCCAGGGGATCTCCGGTCAGAGCGGCTTTGCGATACAGGGTCAGCGCCTGGGCCTGATCCTTTGTAATCACCGTGCCGGTTTCGTAGTAGTAGCCAAGGGCGATCTGGGCTGGGCCGTAACCGACGTCGGCGGAACGGCGGAAGTAATCGACACCCTCGGCGTCGTTCTGCATTGATCCAACGCCGGTGATGGCGTCCATCGCGCGGTCGTAAAGCGCTTCGGGCGAGGTGCTTTGCGCAAAGGTGAGCGTCGCGCTCAACAGAGTCGACAAAGCGATAGCTGTGAATAAAGGAGTTGGGCGCATCGCTGGGTAGTTATGTTCCCTATCACAAATCAGTATAGGGAAGTGCAGGCTGAGTGCGGAGTTACGAAAGTTCTATTGGCTGGACGAGGGAAGCCCCGATTAAATCTCAGCAAAAAGCGCAAACCACAGAGTACACGGAGGTGCACGGAGTCCCCCAGAGACTTAAATCAGAGCTTTCCTATGGCCCACTTCCGTGCTTACTTATAGCGCTCGCGCAGGAAGTCGGCGATGGCACCGTAAGCGGCGGTCAGCGTTTTTTCATCGGGCAGAAACACGATGCGGAAGTGCTTGGTGCCGGGCCGTTGGCCAAAGCCGGAGCCGTGCACAACCATGACGTGTTTCTGACGGATGAGTTCGGTGACGAAAACGTCGTCGCCTTCGGGGATGTCGATGCGGGGGTAAGCATAGAACGCGCCTCGCGGCGCGACACAACTGACGCGCGGGGTCTCCGAACACCACTTCATGGTGAGATCGCGGCGGCTGCGCAGCTTGCGCTTGACCTCGATGAGGTGATCCTGCGAACCGTTGAGCGCGGCTGGGATCGCGTATTGCTCGGGATGATTGGCACAGAGGCGGGCTCGCAGCAGCTTGTTCACTCCTGCAACATAAGGCTTAATGGCCGACGCTTCGCCGCTGGCAATCCCCCAGCCGATGCGCCATCCGGGGGCAAGGTAGTTTTTCGACAGGCCGCCAAAAGTGATGACGGGCACGTCAGGGGCAACCTTGGCCATCGCGACGTGCGGGACGTCGTCATCCATAATCAGTTTGTCGTAGATTTCGTCGGCGAAAATTATCAGGTTGTGCTGCCGGGCCAGTTCTGCGACTTGCTCGAGCATCTTGCGCGTGCAGACCGAGCCGGTGGGGTTATTGGGATTAATGAGCACAATGCCCCGCGTGCGCGGCGTGATCTTCTTCTTGATGTCATCGAGATCGGGCTGCCAGCCGTCTTCTTCATTCAGGTAATAGGTGTTGAGCTTCACGTCGAGCTTGGCCAAAACGGCCGAGTAGAGCGGGTAGTCTGGACACGGCGTGAGCAAGTTGTCGCCGGGATTGAGCAGGGCAGCCAGGCAGATGTCGACCGTCTCGCTGACACCGGAAGTGACAAAAACATCCTGAATGGTGGTGATGCCTTTACGCGCGGCCTCGCCGCGGATGGCTTCGAGCGCGGGCTTGATGCCCGACGATGGCGAGTAACCGTTCTTGCCGTCGCGCATGGCCTTGTAGACGGCTTCGATCATGTGCGCGGGCGTGGCGAAATCGAAATTCAACGGATCGCCGATGTTCAGCGGCAGGATCTTGTGTCCTTGCTTGGCGACTTCGTCGGCGATGCAGGCCAGATCGCGAATGGCGTAACGGACGTTTTCGAGGCGGGTGGCGGGAGCGATTTCGTGGACTTGCATAGTAGGCATCAATCAAATCTCCAGCTTGATTCTACCGAAAGCTCAAGCCGGTTGTAGGGGAGGCGCGTCACCGACGTGTGTGAGATTCACCGCCGGGGCGTGAGATTCACCGCCGAGACGCAGAGTGCGCCGAGAAATGCAACTTCTTCCTGACTTGCGGTCCATCGCTGAATACCCTGTCGCTTGGGGGCGATGAGCGGCGGATATAAACGCCAACGTAAGTCGACTTAGGAGTGATCACTATGTTTGAGTATAACCGGATTTATTGCCAACATGACCTAGCCGATGGTCAGGGAGGGTGTTGAGAGCGAGTTCTATTTTCGCCCGGGTGGTATCGCCGGATCTTTCGATGCTGGAAAAGCCGGGGACAGACGGGACGTTTACCTAATTTTCTTTCCGTGGAAACCGGGGAACGTCCCGTCTGTCCCCAGGTTCCCAGGTTCCCCCAGGTTCCAGGTTATTCATGGCCATCCTTGGGCGGCAATTTTGCGGCTTCGCTCACGATGGCTGCGGCGCGGTCTTTACTAACCTTGCATCCGGGATCGGAGATGCGGCATTGCGCAAGCGTGTATTTGCATCCGCAAGGGCAGGCTTCCGCATTCAGCTTGTGCAACGCGGCCATGCGTTGTTCCGGGGTCAGTTTCGATGTGTCGATTCCCGGCAGCATGGTTGCGCGGTCCGCGTGCTTCAATGACACTTCGCCGGTGTCTTCAAAGGTTTCTACTCTCGCCGGAATCGGCATATTCAGCAGGGCGCGCGCTTCGATCTCGTACAGCGCCGGATCGAACAGCCCCACATGCTTTTGCACCATTTTGCCATCTTGATTGATGACAAACATCGTAGGCAGCGCACTGACGCTTCCATAGGCAAGGCGCACCGGCACCGAGGTCATCGCCACCGGATAGTTGATTCCCTTGGCTTTCACGAACGCGCGCAGCCGCTCGGCGTCGTCATCGTCGACATTCATGCCAATAATCTGCAAGCGGTCTTTGTATTCGTCCTGAATTCGGATCAGGTCGGGAATTTCCGCGCGGCACGGCCCGCACCATGTAGCCCAGAAGTTCAGCAGCACCACTTTGCCCTTGTACGCCTGCAGGCTGAGTTCTTTTCCGTCGAGATCTTTCACCTTGAGGTCCGGCGCAGGATCGGGATCGCGCACAAAGCGGATGACCAGTTGCTGTTGCTGCTGTTGCTGTTGTTGTTGCTCTGGATGCAGTAGTTGCGCGCGCGCCTGGGGCGGAATCAGTGCCAGCGTCAGGACCGGTCCCAAGCATAGGCCCAGGCTCACCAGTCGGCACACCCCTGGCGCGATTTGGAGACTCTTTCTGTTTGTGCGCATCCTGCTCGTCATCCTGGTCATAGGTTCTTACTAGTAGATCATAATCGAGGATGGGAGCCGACATTGTCGTGGAATGTCGCGTGTAACCGAGACGATGGGGAGAACACGAGGAGAACACGGGGGTAAAACACGGAGACAGACGGGACATTTGCCCAATTTTCTTTCCGAGGAGACCGGGGAACTTATCACACGGTGTTGTGCGTTCCATCACTCTTCTGCCAGGTCTGAAGGCCTGGTCCATGAACGGGGGTAACTTTCCAATGGAGATGCACCCCTCTAATCTTCGATTGAGTGACACGTTAGGTATGAGGCACCACCCTGTGACCTACTCGTTTTTTTCTCTATCGTCGTCCAAGTTTCGTGACTTTCCTTCTATTACATTGCTTTTCTTGCTACTCGTAGCGGCTTGTGGTTGCTCCAGGGCTGACGCATCGAAGGCAAAGCCATCGTCGTATGCTTTCACCGATGCGGAGATTGCCGGTTTGAGCGGCGACGCGAGCACGGATATCCACGCGTTGTCGGACTATAGCAAAACCGTTTACAGCCTGCTCAAAGCGGAGAAATTCGAGCAATTGGACAATCTCGCGGATACGGTGCGTTCACATAAAGAGACGTTTCCCGGAGGCATGTGGAAGATCCACACCATATATACCGGACTTGCGCGACCTCCGCTGCACGCGACTGAGGAGGATTGGAAGACACACCTCGACCTGCTCCAGAGCTGGGTGTCAGCGCGGCCAGACTCGGTCACCGCCCGCATCGCGCTGGCGGAATCCTATGTCAACTATGGCGCGGATGCGCGCGGCTCAGGATTCGCCGATACTGTGAGTGAGAGTGGGTGGAAGCTTTTTGCGGAGCGCACCGCCAAAGCGAAGAAAATCCTCGATGAAGCTTCGTCTCTCCCTACCAAGGATCCAGAGTGGTATTTCGCGATGCAGACCATAGCCTTGGGAAGCTGGGACCCGGCCGCCAGGCGAGCCCTGCTCGAACAGGCTGTAAAATTCGAGCCAACTTATTATTACTACTACCGCTCGTACGCCTATTCAATCCTGCCCAAGTGGGGCGGAGAACAAGGGGAAGCAGAAAACTTCCTTCAGACAGCCGCGGACCGCATCGGAGGAGACGCAGGAGATATTTTATATTTTCGAGTTGCCGGGATTCTGATTTGCGGTTGCCAAAACGATCAGCAACTGAATCTCTCCTGGCCCAGGATCCAGAAGGGCTTTGCTGCCGTGGAGAAACAGAATGGTCCGTCACCGGTGAACTGGAACCTTTTGGCCCATATGGCGCAGAGCTATAACGATGCCTTCGTAGCGGAAAAGATGTTCGCCAAAGTTGGGGACCAATGGAGTGAGGATATCTGGCACACGTCTTCCGCCTTCGAATCGGCCCGGCAATGGGCGAAGCAAATGGGACCTATGGCGGCTCGGAAGCACGCAGGGGAAGAATCCGCCGAAGCAAACCTGCAGACCGACGAAGGGCGGCGATACCAAGCGGCGTTCGAGGAAAAAATTCACACATGGATGCAAGCATGTGTGCAAGAGTCCGCCAGCAGTGACCCAGGCACGCACGAACTTCTGGTCAAGGTCGGTAAGGAGGGTACGGTCGAAGACATGATCGGCGTCGGCTCTACTAGCACGGGCTTTTGTCTGGCCCGGAAGTTAGCTGAATCCCGGTTGAGCAAACAGGCCGTGTTTCCACAACCCCCTCAGGGTGATTACTGGGTCCGGTTCGATCTCAATCTACCCGGCTCGGCTTCGGCTGCACTTAACTAACCTGGCGGAAAGGAACCACGTCGGCACTCTCCGCGTTCTCCGAATTTTCGGCGTCTAGGCCGTAGCTTCCCTGATGGCTGACGGCTAACAGCTGATGGCTGAAAGCTGACCACTGCCTTACTCCACCCGATCAATCTGCGCCTTCTGCAGCTTGTCGGAGTAATCCACGTACACGGCTTTCCACTCGGTGTAGAAATCGATTGCGCCGATGCCGCCTTCGCGGTGGCCATTGCCGGTGGCTTTCGTTCCGCCAAATGGGAGGTGGACTTCCGCGCCGATCGTCGGAGCGTTGATGTAGGTGATGCCAGCTTCAAGGTCGCGAACGGCAGCGAACGCCTTGTTCACGTCCTTGGTGTAGAGTGCCGACGACAAGCCATATTCGATGTTGTTAGCGATCTCGATCGCGCTCTCCAGGTTTTCGCAGGGGATGATTGAAACCACCGGCCCAAAGATTTCTTCCTGCGCGATGCGCATCTTGGGATCGACATCGATAAAGACAGTTGGCTCCAGAAACCATCCATGCTGGTATTCGCCCTTGTCGAGGCGATTGCCTCCGCAGACGAGCTTCGCGCCTTCATTCTTGCCAATCTCGATATAGCTCAAGTCGGTTTTCAGTTGGCTTTCATTCACTGCCGGACCCATCTCAACTGTTTCGTCGAGGCCGTTACCAATCTTGATTTTTTTTGCGCGTGCCACAAACTTGTCGATGAACTCGCGGTAAACGCCCTTCTGGACGATGATGCGGCTGGTCGCGGTGCAGCGCTGGCCGGTGGTGCCGAACGCGCCCCAGAGTCCGCCTTCAATGGCGAGATCGAGGTTGGCGTCGTCAAGCACAATCATAGGATTCTTGCCGCCAAGTTCGAGCGAACAGTGTTTGAAGCTCTGGGCAGCAGTTGCGCCGACGATCTTACCAACGGCGGACGATCCGGTGAGTGAAATGGCGCGCACGGTTGGATTCTCGGTGAGCGGCGTGCCGACTTCGGAACCAAATCCGGTGACGATGTTAATCACGCCATTGGGAAGACCCGCGTCCACCAAGGCCTGCACCAGATTGAATGTTGAGAGAGGCGTGTCCTGCGCGGGCTTGATCACGCACGTATTGCCGCAAACGACCGCGGGCAGCAGCTTCCAGGAAGAGATAGCCATCGGGAAATTCCAGGGCGTGATCATGCCGCAGACGCCGATGGGCTGGCGAACGGCCATAGCGAACTTGTTGGGCAACTCGGAAGGCACGGTGGGGCCGAACAGGCGGCGGCCTTCGCCGGCGTTGTAATACGCGGCGTCGATGGCTTCCTGCACGTCGCCGCGCGTCTCTTTCAGCACTTTGCCCATTTCGCGCGTCATGTCGCGCGCGTATTCTTCCTTGCGCTCCATCAGAATTTCGGCGGCGCGGAAGACAATCTCGGCTCGGCGGGGCGCAGGCACCAGACGCCATTTGGCATAGGCGCGCTTGGCGGCTTCGACCGCGGCGTCTACATCGGCTTTGTTCGAACGCTGGAAGATGGCGACGACTTCGCGCGTGTCGGCGGGGTTGCGGTCTTCAAAGGTGCGGCCGCTGACGGACTCGACCCACTCGCCGTCGATAAAGTTCTTGAAAACTCTGGTTTTAGTAGTCGCGCCGTCGATTGCGGGCTTGGTTAAGGTATCGGTCGCCATTGGAGCCTCCTGGAAGTAACGCAGCTGGGAATTATGCCAGTGACTATGCTAACAACCGAATTGGAGAGGGGCAAGGCGGGGAGACAGTGGGTGGCAAGGCGTCTCCTGTTGGTCATCATCTAATATTAATAACCAAAGCCATGGCCTCATCTTCGAAGCGAAGGAACCGACCGCAGAAGTCCATCAAGCTCCGGGAGCGCCAACTGAACCTCATCGCCAAGGCTCTCGCCGACCCGCACCGCTACCAGATCCTCCAACAAGCCGGCTCCGGCAGCCAGGGCGTGCTGTGCGCCGATATCCGCGAGCACCAGACCATTACGGCTCCTACCCTCTCCCATCATATTAAGGAGCTTGAAAACGCCGGCCTGCTTCGGCTGGCCCGCGAAGGCAAGTTCATGCGGCTGATTCTCCAGCGCGAAATTCTGGACGCCTACCTCGATCATCTCCGCTCGATTTGAAGTAATTCCGCATTCCTGAAACCTTCCGCGGCTGCGCGCATCAATTAGACAGTTGTCGAACTATAAAAGTGAGGAGAGCTAGCCATGAGCAAGCTGAAAGACAAAGTTGCAGTGGTCACGGGAGCGTCCAAGGGAATCGGGGCCGGCATCGCCAGGGCGTTAGGCGCAGAGGGCGCATCGGTCATCGTAAATTACGCATCGGACAGGAAAGGCGCGGATCGCGTGGTTGCAGACATCGTGAAATCCGGCGGCAAGGCGGTCGCCGTGCAAGGCGATGTCAGCAAGGCCGAAGACGTGCGCCGCGTGTTTGCCGAAACGAAAAAGGCCTTCGGCCATGTAGACGTTCTGGTCAACAACGCAGCCATCTACCAGTTCGCCCCGATCGATCAGATCACCGAAGAGCATTTCGACCGGCAATTCGACATCAACGTGAAGGGTTTGCTCTTCGCCACGCAGGAAGCCGTGAAGCTGTTCAACGGTGACGGGGGCAGCATCATCAACATCAGTTCACTCGCGAGCCAGGGGACAGTTCCGGGAAGTTCCGTTTACTCGGCCACCAAGGCGGCCGTCGATACCATTACTCGCGTCCTGGCCAGGGAACTGGGAGCTAGGAAAATCCGAGTGAACTCCATCAACCCGGGACCGGTGGAAACCGAAGGCTTCCAGGCTGCCGGTGTTGCCGACAGCGACCTGGCGAAGGATTTCAAGGCTCGCACGCCGCTCGGCCGCATCGGCCAGACGCAAGACATCGCTCCCATCGCGGTCTTCCTCGCCTCGCCGGAATCTGGATGGCTCACTGGGGAAACGCTGTTTGCCTCCGGCGGTCTCCGCTAACCAACAAAGGTTGTCGCGGGCCATCGGAAATTGGCCCTCCAGAGACAGTTCGCGCGGAACTGCGGCTTGCCGTATCTCCGCGCGAACGGCTCTTTGATCGCCATAGCCGCGCGCAACCCTGTCCTTACGCCCTTTGTCAGTGGATCACTTTCGTAACCCTCCCTCGCATGACCACCTTCCGTTATCCCCGCCGGCAGGGATTATCATGAGATTAGTTTGACAATAGTCCATATTCTCGCAAGTTCGAAGTGAGGACAGCAGGCGTTCGTGCCGAAGCAGCAGGCTAAACCGGGAGTGTATGTCGCCTGGAAGACGGTGACCTACCGCAGCGTGGTCCTCATGCTGATGGGTGCGCTGTTTATTTTACTTGCGTTCCTGTACCTGGCGTTTCCGAAAGCCACGGAATCAACGGTGAAAGCCGCCGGAAAAATTTCCAGCGAGTTGTTTGAGAAAGTTGCCGGACTGGCCCCTTCGCTGAGCACGCCATCGGCGGCGGTGGGAAAGCAGGCGCACTTTACCGCGCTCGATGGCACGGTGCGCGTGCGCAAGGGAAACAGCAATAGCTGGATCACCGCCGACTACAGTCTTCCGCTCGAAAAGGGAGACGTGGTGCAAACGGCGGGTGAAGGCATGGCAAAAATTGTCTTCAACGACGGCACGAACTACACCATCAAGCAGGATTCGCTGATCGTCATCGAGGAGAACTCCGCGAACGATCAGCAGCAAACGAATGTGGCCGTCGCAGTCACAACAGGGACGGTCGATTTGACGACCGCGACGTATGTGCAGGGATCGAAATCGCAGGTGATTGTGGCGGGCGCGAAGGCTTCGCTGGCGCCAGATTCGGCCGCCATCGTGCACAACAGCACGGCAGACGATCAGCATGAAATCCTGGTGAAAAAAGGCAGCGGCGATATTGAGCGGAATGGCGAAACGGTTCGCTTGGCAAGTTGGGAGAAAGTGAGTTTCAAGAGCGATTCGAAAACCATGCAACGGGAGAAAGAGATCGGTCCGCCCACTCCCATTGCTCCGGGCAACATGATGCCGGTTTTCGCCAATCCCGGTGAATCGGCGAAGCCAGTGGAGTTTACCTGGACACCAATGGCAAACGCCGCCGGCTATCGGCTGCGGATCTCCCACAACCCGTATTTTTCGTCGCTCCTGCTGGACCGCAAAGTGGATGCAGCCAGCGTGGTGGTGACCGGCATGCCGCTGGGCGCTTATTACTGGTCGATCCAGTCTTTTGACGCGTCGGGACACGAATCCCTGGAGAGCGAGAAGAACCGGTTTACGATCATCGTCAAGACCAAGGAAAAGGTGGATTTGGCGCTCGATATCGATCCATTCCTGCAGCATGGACATGTGGTCGAGGTGATTGGCAGGACGGAGGCGGGCGCGCGGGTCGTGGTCAATGGCAGGGAAGTCCCGATGGTCACCGACGACGGGTCTTTCCACTACTTCACGCCTCCGCTGCCGAATGGTGAAAATCTGATTACCGTGACGGCGCAGAATGCCAAGGGCGGAGTTAAGACTCGCGAGGAGAAAGTGGTAATACAGTAGATCGTCGCGCGAGGGTGGCCGGAAATTCTGGAATGGGGTCGGGATGGAAAAGGTGCCTAAATGGCAACCGGCTGAAACCGCAGAACAAAGTAGAATAGAAACACCGAGACAAGACTCCCATTGGAACTGAGCCATGCCCGGATTCCGGGGAGAGACGACTTTCCAAGAGAGAAGAGAAGTAGGGCTATGTCAAACAACGGCTTTCATAACGGATCTTCGCGATCGCATAATCTGCGTTCCCTCTTCAGCATGTTTTCAAGTGACCTTGCGATCGACCTTGGAACCGCCAATACGCTGGTGTACGCGCGCGGCAAAGGAATCGTTGTCAACGAGCCTTCGATCGTCGCGCTGAACAAGAACACGAACGAAGTTGAGGCTGTGGGCAAAGAAGCAAAAGAGATGCTGGGCCGCACGCCGGGGAATATCGTTGCCATCAAGCCGATGAAAGATGGCGTGATTGCCGACTTCAAAGTTACTGAGAAGATGCTGAACTATTTCATTCAGAAGGCGCACAACCGCAAGATGCTGGTGCATCCGCGGATCGTGATCGGTGTGCCGTCCGAAATCACGCAGGTGGAAAAGCGCGCTGTCATGGACTCCGCTTATCGTGCGAAGGCGAGTGAAGTGCATCTTGTGGAGCAGGCCATGGTCGCGGCGATCGGCGCGGGACTGCCCATTACAGAGCCCAGCGGCAACATGGTCGTCGACATCGGCGGCGGCACGACTGACATTGCAGTCATCTCTCTCAGCGGCATCGTCTATTCGCGCAGCGTTCGCATGGCCGGCAACCAGATGGATGAAGCCATCATGAACTACCTCAAGCGGAAATATAACCTGCTGATCGGCGAGCGCACGGCTGAGCAGATCAAAATTGAGATTGGCAGCGCGTATCCGCTGGATAAGCCGCTCACCATGGAAATCAAGGGACGCAACCTTATTGAAGGCGTGCCAAAAACCATTACCGTCGATGACAGCGAGATTCGCGAGTCGCTCAGCGAATGCGTTTCGACCATCATGAATGCGATCCGCGTGGCGCTCGAGCGCACGCCGCCCGAACTCTCCGCGGACATCAGTGATCGCGGCATCGTGCTGACGGGCGGGGGCGCGCTGCTTAAAAATCTGGACAAGCGCATCCGCGAGGAAACCGGCTTACCAGTTTCGATCGCCGACGATCCGCTCTGTAGCGTCGTGCTGGGCACGGGCAAAATGCTCAGCGACTTCAAGCTGCTGCGGAAGATCTCGATCGAGTAAAAAAGCTTCGAGCTTCGAGCCACGAGCTAGAAGCATCGTCCCGCTGGCCTCGATGTAGGGCCAAAAACTCTACCGCGCGCTAGTTTTGTGCCGCGAGCTTAGGATTGTCATTTCGAGCCCGAGCGGAGCGAGTGGGCGAGGAATCTGCATTTTGTTTGCTCGAAGCTCGCGGCTCGTAGCTGCCCTTACTGAGAACTGACAACTGAGAGCTGCTGTTATGGACATCCTTGGCCGCTATCGCAACCTTATCGTGCTCATGGGCGTGCTCTTCGCCCAGGTACTGGGGCTTGCCGTGCAGGTCAAGCGCGCTACCGCCAGTGAGCCAACTCGACTGATCCGCGTTTGGGCGGTAGGAGCGGTGACTCCTTTCGAAGAGGTGCTCCACGGGCTCCAGACTTCAAGCGGCAATGTCTGGCATAACTATCTTTACCTGCGAGGCGTGCGCGCGGAGAATCGTGAGCTGAAACAGGAAATCCAGCAGCTGCGCCTGGGACAGGTTCGGATGACCCAGGATGCGGACCAGGCGCGCCGTTTGCAAGCGTTGCTTGAGTTCAAGGAACAATTCATCTCGAAGACCATGGCGGCGCAGGTGATCGGATGGAGCGGCAGCGAGCAGTCCCGCTCGATATACATCGACAAAGGCGCGCGCGAGGGAATTCGGCCCGACATGGCCGTCATCACCAAAGATGGCATCGTGGGCAAGGTGCTGCAGGTATTCGGCGGTAATCCGCTGGAGCGTTCTGTATCGCAAGTGCTCCTGATCGACGATCAGACCAGCGGCGTGGGTGCAATCCTCGACAAGGCGCGGCTGCAGGGGATTCTCCGCGGCACACCCTCCGGCGATGTGGTGCTTGAAAAAGTGATGAGCGACGAGACTGTGCCGGTGGGCGAACAGGTGCTCACGAGCGGAGGAGACGGAATTTTTCCGAAGGGGCTACCGGTTGGCACGGTGACTCGCGTGAGTCCCGGCGGCGATCTGTTTCTGAATATTCGTGTGCGGCCTACCGCGGACCTGAGCCGTCTTGAAGAAGTATTGGTCGTCACCAAGATAGATGAGCGGCAGGCCGAGCCGGAGCAGGGGGGCCCCGCGCGTGCTGTCGACATTCTGGCTGAGCGGTTGCCGACGGTTCCTCCGAAACCGGAACCTGGCCCCGAAGGCGCAGGGAAAGGTCCTATTGCTGTAGCTGGTGGAACTGCCACGACGGCTGCCGCTGCCGCCTCCGCGCACGGTGCCAAGCCCGGCGACACCAGCCCGAAGTCTACGTCCGCGCCTGGAATCCCGGGTCCCGTTGTGCCAAAAGCGGTGCCCGGCGGCGGAACCACGAGTCCTTCCGCGCCGAAAGCCGAACTGCCACACGCCACTGTCTCAAGCGTTGGAATTCCCAGCACCGGAGCGGTTGTGAATCCAAGCCCGACTGTGAAGAAAGCTGTGGCGTCCAACGTTGCTTTCGGGCCCAATCCGGTTGGCTCAACGCCTGCCGCTCCGGCGGCCACTCACTTGACGGCGGCGACGACCGCGGCCACAGCAGCCAAGCCTGCTGCCGCCAAGCCCGTCGTCCATTCAACCACCACTTCGAAACCGCAACCTGCCGCGCAGGACACTCCCCAGTAACGTGGCCATCACTTACACGAACAGCGAGCAGGTTGAGGTCTATCGCTTCAGTATCCCCGCGACGATCCTGATTCCGCTCACAGCCGTCTTCCTTCAAGCATGGTTGCCGCTGCGTTTTCCGTTCTTCAAGGTGTTCGATCTCCCGCTGCTGGTTGTGATCGGCTTCGCAACCGCGCGCCGCAGTCCGCTGGCCGGCCTGTTCACGGGAGGCTTGATCGGCATTTTGCAGGATGCGCTCACGCACCAGCCAATCGGGCTTTACGGCATTTCGAAGACCGTGGTTGGATTCGGCGCTTCGTCGCTTGGCATCAAGCTGGACGTGGAGAATCCCGGCGCCCGGTTCCTGCTGACCATCTTCTTTTATGTGGTGCATGAGATTGTCTTCTTTATCATTGCGCGCGGCCTGGTCGGGTTGCACATGGAGTGGAGTTGGCCCCATGAGATCGGTTCGGGAGTCGCCAATGCCGTGCTTGGAATCCTCGTCTTCGCGCTACTTGACCGCATGAAGCGCCGGACTTAGCTTTCTTCGACGCATTCGTCCTCAAACGGCAATTATCCCATGAGAGTAAGTTTCTTCATTTGCCGTCCCTCACGCCAATGAGAATGGCAGCCTCTTTGAGGTTATTGCCATGAAGTCGCAAGGCCCGTACAACATCGAGATACTCCGCATCGGACGGAAATGCGGGCAGCATACTGGAATCGAACTCGGGTATCTCAAAGGCAAGCCACTCCAGATGGTTGCTATAAATAACTCTGAAGGCCTCAATCTCAGATCCTAAACCATTGCCGCTCTCATCCCCTCTTAGAGGATGAGCCAATGCAGTCCTCGCGGTATTCCAGTGATGCCACGCCATTTCAAGTGAACTCGCCAACTTGTACGAACACGCCGAGTAGTGCCGGAATAGGGCTGCCTCCCCCTCCCCTATCGCAGCGTCTTCCTTGCGCAGTTCTAGCCACGTCATCAACGCTTCCCATGCCAACGTCACAAAAACCGCAAAGGAATACGGCCATAGTACCGAAAACAATGCTCCACGCTCGTACGCATGGAGAATAATTCCATAGTGCAATTGATAGATGAGGATGAGAAGAGCAATCACCAGACCCATGGCTAAACCACCAAGGCTCTGGATTGCACGCCTGCCGAATATAGGGAGAAATCGCCCCATCCCTCAATCGTACATTGACTTGCCTTGAGCGGTATCATATATGCACCATGTCAAACTTCTACTTTGCTTGTCCTGAATGTGGAAGAACAATCACCGTTCAGTGGAATCGCGTAAAACCGCCCGTCGCAGTTCAGACTCGGTGCTTCAGACGCGCTGGAGTCGGGTGTGGGAAGTGGGCCGGGTGGCTCTCATGGTCGAAAGCCTCTCGCGTGCGCCCCGCGCCGATACAGCGGAAACGGCAATTAAGAGAATCAAGACACACGTAATGCCTGCCGCAACGCTGGCACTTAAATCTCCCACGCATCGCAATGGCATTCGTCCCTATCCGGTAAATCCGCTTCCGGCAGGCATAGAAATAAAGAGATAGCCGGACACCCTCCTCCCCAACAAAAGGGATCGCCCCAACTTGCTCCGAGAGGATAATTACCTCCTCAAACCCGAAGAGTCCTGCTTGCCAACACTATATTCAGTGGCTGGAGGGGCTGCACCACGCCATGTAGTGCTTGGCCTTTGGATTCGTCCTGTAATCTGGCGGGCGAAGGAAAGCTCCGATAGGCTACACTGCTGTACGCCAGAGACGAGGCCAGCCTCGTCTCTACAGCGCGAGCTCGTGGTTTGAGCGCGAATCGCGGCGCACCGCGTCTTTGGTTTTCGCGTCTTATTGCCTTGCGCGCCATTGGTGCGTTCTTCGTGGGGAGGGAACAGTGGCATCTTCGGTCTGGTCCGGCTATCTCACCTTTGGATTGATTTCCATGCCCGTGCGTCTTTTTTCCGGCGCCCGCTCCAGCGGCATTTCGTTTAACCAGCTTCACCGGACGGATCATCACCGCGTCAAGCAGCAGCTCATCTGCCCGCTCGACAATCAGGTGCTTGACCGCAGCGAGATCGCCAAGGGCTACGAATACCGCAAAGACGAATACATCATTATCGATCCCGAGGAGATCAAGAAGATCGAGCCGAAGACCGCGAAGACGATGGAGATTCTGGAATTCGTGAAATCGAGCGAAGTCGATCCCGTCTACTTCGAATCGTCGTATTACATGCTACCGGAAGAAGCGGGCCGCAGGCCTTATGCGCTTCTGACCAAAGCACTCGAAGAGAGTGAATATGTTGCCATTGCCAAACTGACCATGCACAACCGCGAGTACACGGTTTTCCTGCGCCCGCACAGCGGCGGGATGATGCTCCACACAATGTATTACGCGGAAGAAGTTCGTCAGGTGGAAGGATTCGGCGCGCCCGAGGTTGAACTCAAGGATGCCGAGGTCAAGGTTGCGCACCAGCTCATCGAGGCTCTGGCCGGCGAATGGGATCCGGAGAAATATCACGATACGTTCCAGGAAAATCTGAAGAAGCTGATCGAAACCAAACTCGAGGGCGGGGAAGTACAGGCCGTGGAGCAGCCCAAGAAACTGGCTCCGGTAGTTGACCTAATGGCCGCGCTGAAACAGAGCCTAGAGAACGCGAAGAAGCCTGCGGCTTCGGAGAAGCGGGTGAGCGCGGAAGGCGAGGGACGCCGCAAGAGCAAGCGCGGGTAGAGGCGTGCCGTCTGTCGTTTGTCGCCGGTGGTTAGCGTTCGTCGTCTTGGTCGCCGTCCGCCATCGGTCAGCATGATTGGCTGCGCATTGGCTTGTTCTGGCCACGTTGCATTCTTTGCAACCGTATTTAGACATCCGTTTTGCCTTCGCATAATCTGCCGCCGGAGGGGGTTGACAAGGGGCTTATGATGTATGCCAGTTGCGTGGGGTATCTTCCAATAAGAGCAATGGAGCAAAGTCCTTAGAAAGGAACGGGCCCTTTCTGAATGGAACACATCCGATTCATTACTCATCAAGGCAAAAAAATTCTAAGTGTCGACCTTGCGCATTGTTCCGCCACTAAAGTGGAGGAAATTATGCGCATGCTTCCGGACCATGTCACCGCAGAGCCGATGCGGTCCGTGCTTTTGCTGGTGGATTTCACTGGAGCGTCGTTCAATGACGACGCCATTCGCACCCTTAAGGAAACCGCAATTTTTGATAAGGCGTACATCAAGAAAGCGGCGTGGATTGGAGCGGAGAGTCTCCCTATTTCGCTCCGGGAGGACGTAAGCAAGTTTTCTGGCCGCGAATTCCCCATTTTCAAGAGCCTCACCGAGGCGATGGAATGGCTGACGCAGGATTGAACGTCGCGACGGAATTCAAAGATCACAGGTTCAGCGTCTTTCCTCCGTGATGCTGTGACTCCGTAGTGAAAAAAGAAATCGGCTCGCCGATGCGACCTCCTGCGATTTCCCCTCTGGCCGCGATTCCCGCTACAATAGCCGTTCCGTGAATCTAACCTCATGATGGAGTCTGCATGAAGCGGTTTCTGCGTCTGGGAGTGGTACTGTGTCTTTTTGCGATCTGCATGGGGTGCGGACAGACGTTCCGCCCCATTATCATTCCTAATCCTCCGAAGTATCCGAATCCCCAAGCCTCCCATACAGCGGTCACTCTCAGCGATAACGGAACCATCGTCGACGGCAGCGCCATGGTGATCGACGTCTCGGGCGACAGTGTGGTTAGTATCAAGAATCTGGGATTGAATCCAGTGCACGCTGTCTTGCAGAGCGCGAGCCAGATGCTGGCTGTGAACCAATCGAATGCGAGCAACCCGCAGGATTCGGTGACCAAGCTTTCTTTCTCGGGCACGGTTATTGGAAGCACCAGTACGATTACTCTGCCGCTTTCGTACGACGCTTCCGGCAATTTGACGACTGCGGCGCCGAATTTTGTGGCGACTACGGAGGCGAACCAGGCCTACGTCTTGATGCCGCAATTCCAGCCGCCGAATCAAAACAACATCGGCGGAACGATTGTTCCCTCCCTCGCCGTGATCAGCACGTCGCAGAACTCCATCGTGACCACAGTCCCGGTTGGTAACAACCCGGTTGCGATGGCGGAAACGCCGGACGGAACAAAACTGTACGTGGCGAATAAAGGCGATAGTACGATCAGCGCGTTCAATACTAAGGACCGCTCGACGCGCCAGATCTGCGTAAATGGCACCTGCCCGGTAGGCTCCGCCTTGGTTCCGCTTTCCTCGCCGCCCATCTGGATTTCAGCTCGCTCCGATAGTCAGCGTGTGTATGTGCTCGAAGCCAACGGAACGCTTGCGTATATCGATACCTCGACTACTGCGGGCCCCGATCAGTTGAGCGACACTTATTCTCCAATCGTCCAAGCGCCCGGTTCCATCTACATGTGGTACGACATGATTCTCAACCGGCTCTATATCCCAGGGGGCGACCAGTTGGTGATTGTGGATGTCTCACAGTCTGTTCCGCAGGATCAGGCATTCCCCGGAGGCACGATTACTGGGATTACCACTGTTCCTCCCAGCTCTCGCCTGTCATCCGATCCCTGTTCCGCGACCTCGACGGGCACGCTTTCGGTCGTGGCTGTCACCTCGCTCCCCGATGGCAGCCGGGCCTACGTCGGTTCCTTCTATTCGGACGGCGCCGGAAACGTCTGCCCTCAGGTGACTGTGGTCAACACCACCAACAACACGATCACGACTTCGGTCCCTGTGCCCGGATTCCCGGATGCGACCATCTCTGGTACTTACTACGTCCCGGTCTGCGCCAGCACGCGCTTTCGCTGGAACATGGCGGCTGCCGGCGATAGCTCGCGCACTTATTTGTCGAGCTGCGATGGTGGCAATGTCAGTATCATCTACACCTCGACCGACACATACGCCGAGAACACTTATGCTCCTAGCAGCGCGCGCAATCCGATTCCGCCCAGTAATCAGAACCCGCCGCAGAATCCGGTCTTCATGCTGGCGGGGCCTTAAACCCCGTCGCGACGTGATTTCGTGAGAGCAACGTTGCTTTGCCGAGGGCGAATCCAGATTGTTGTAACCACGGAATTCGTCTGGCGGAGACGGGGCAAGCCTGTTTCTCTACAGAAGCGGGGTACCGCAGCGCCGAAACCGCGCTGACAGTTCAGAATTGACAAGCGGGAACTGAGAACTGCTCCTCTAGTTTGCGGCGGTGGCGGATTCCATTGGGCGGTGACGATAGCGGAGCGCCACATTCATGAAGAGTTTCGTATCGTCGGCGCTCAGGCACAGCACTACAGCTTCGGTATCTTCACTGCTTTTGCTGCCTTGCTCCGAGGTGTGGACTTTGGGAGGATGAACACGGAAGTGGAATCCCTGGTCGTTGAGTACAGTGATAGCGTTTCCAATGATCTGGTTAGCTAATTCGCAGACCGCTTCGCTGGCCATGTCGCCGGCACCCGCTGGATCGGCGCCCAGATTGCGGGCCAATGAAACGGCTGTTTTTTCATCGACATCGAAGATGATGCGGCCTTCGATGTCGCCGGTGACCGCAATTTCGGCCGCGATTCCCTTGCGGCGGTAAGCTTCCTCATCCATGGTGAGGTTCTCGACGGCAATGGGAGATTCGAGACCCTGGGCCAGGACGGCGTCCGCCGAGTTGATAAAAGGCTGAATGAGTTCGATGCGCATTTCTAAACTCCCGCTCCCGCGCTATGCGCCGTACTTTGTTCGTCGCGCATCACGTACTTGACCACTTCGTAGAGAACTTCAGCCTTCACCGGCTTTTGAACAAAATGGCGCGCTCCGCGCTGCAGGGCAGCGACGATATTTTCCTGGTAGCCGACCGACGAAACCATCACAATGCGCGCAGTCGGATGGTTGCGGACGATTTTCTCGGCCGCGTCGATGCCTTCCATCTGCGGCATGGTGATATCCATGAGGACAATATCGGGGAGCAACCTTTCGTATTCGCTGATGGCCATCAGGCCGTCCGCGGCTTCGCCAACCACCTGTCCACCAAAGGTCTCGACCATCTGGGCCAGGTTCTTGCGGGCGAACACGGAGTCATCCACTATCAGATAGCGGACGGGCTGTCCGTCTTCGCTCCGCGTTACAGGCGCGAGGTTTGCCATGACACTTTTCCCTCTCTTCCAGTGAACCACGTCCTAGTACCCCGGAATAGATAACCTTAGTTACTTCCGGAGCCGATCGCCTTGCGATCCTCATCGCCGCGAGCGTGATCGGCTGCGCACAGCTGTTGAAGAAGGATGGGCAGATCGTTGAGATCCACCACTCGGGCGGCAAATCCACGCTCGATAGCCGCTTTAGGCATGCCGAAGACGACGCATGACTTCTGGCTTTGAGCCACAGTCAATCCTCCGGCGTGCTGAATGGCGCCCATGCCGGCTGCTCCGTCTTCGCCCATGCCGGTCATGAGCACGCCGACAGCCTGTGAACCGAACTCCTCGGCGACGCTGCGGAAGAGGACGTCCACGGAGGGGCGATGGCCGTTGACGGGCTCTTCGTCGGAAAGCATGGTCACGTTGCCGAGCGGGAGCCGTTTCACCTTCATGTGACGGTTGCCCGGGCAAATCAAGGCGCGTCCGGCGACCAGCAGATCGCCCACCTGAGCCTGCTTGACACGGATGGGGCAAGTCTCGTCCAGCCGTTTGGCAAACATCTCGGTAAAGCCGTCGGGCATGTGTTGCACGACCAGGATGCTGCCGGGAAATCCGACAGGGAGCTGCGAAAACAGATACTGGAGAGCATTGGGACCCCCTGTCGAAACGCCGATGGCGATGATCTTGGTGGGCGCGGCCGGATTTTGCTTGTGCAAGGGCATGCGCGGCGCTTCTTCCCGCAAATACTGCGGCTGCGCTGGCGCATTTTGGGCGGCAGCCTGGATCTTCTTGATCAATTCGCTGGCGATTTCGGGCATGCGGGCGGAAACATCCTGCGGCTTGGCCACAAAATCGAATGCGCCCAGAGTGAGAGCTTTGAGAGTGATCGTGGCGCCGGCCGTGCTGTGCGAGCTGACGACGATAACGGGCAAGCGCCAGCGCCGCATGATCTCCTTCAAAGTATCGATGCCGTTGAGGCCGGGCATTTCGAGATCGAGCGTGACCACCTGGGGCGCAAGCTCGTCGATTTTTTTCAGGGCGAAACGGCCGTCGATGGCGGTGCCCACCACCTCGATGGAGGGATCGCCCTCGAGTATCCGGGGAATGAGTCTGCGCATCAGCGCTGAGTCGTCGACCACCAGCACGCGCACGGGCTTTTTCATACGTGCCCTCCTGCCGTGGCTGCGGACTGCTGAGGCTCGTTCTGGAGAGTGCAATTCAGATTGGAGAGCAGGCCGGTTGCGCCCGAGCCTTCGCGGCGCACGCGGGTAAACCGGTCGACCAGCGCGATCAGGTTCAGGATCAGGACCACGCGGCCATCGCCGAGAATCGACGCTCCGCTGACCAGATCGGTTGTGATGGACTGGTCGTCGAGGGCCTTGATCACCAATTCTTCTTCGCTGGCCAGTTCATCCACGATCAGGCCGAACTTCCGATCACCGTGATTGATCACCAGTACAAAGACCTTGTGCTGCGGATTCGCGCCGGACTCGGGCGAACGTCCCAGGCGCAGCAGCGGCAGTACATCGTTGCGCAACTGCAGCACTTCATAATGTTCAACCCGGTGAATGGCATCTTCGTGAGTGCGGGTAATTTCCGCCACCGCGTTCAGTGGAAGCGCATAGAGCCGCTGTTCCACGCGGAAGAGCAGGGCGCGGATAATGGCAAGTGTCAATGGCAAGCGCAAACGGAAGGTAGTGCCGCGGCCGGCCGAGGTTTCGATCTGCACGGTTCCCTTGAGGCGCGCGAGCACCGTTTGCACCACATCAAGTCCGATCCCGCGGCCGGAGAGTTCGGTGACTTCCTTGGCGGTCGAGAATCCCGGGCGCAGGATCAACTCGAGGCTTTCGCCTTCGGTGAGGCGCGCGGCGTCTTCCGGCTTCAGGATGGCTTGGGCGACGGCGCGTGCGCGCACTTTGTCGATGTTGATTCCGCCGCCATCGTCGGAAACCTCAATCACAACCTGATTGCCCTGGTGATAGGCGCTCAAGCGCAATGTGCCCTGGGGCCGCTTGCCGGCGGCAACGCGTTCGGATGCCGGTTCGATTCCGTGTCCGACCGAATTGCGCAGGAGGTGGGTGAGGGGCTCAGCGATTGCATCGAGAATGCTTTTGTCGAGATCGGTGTCTCCGCCCTGAATCACCAATTCCACTTCCTTGCCGGACTGGTGCGCCACATCCCGGACGGTGCGAGGAAAGCGGCGGAAGAGCTGATCGACCGGGACCATGCGAACCTTCATCACCGACCGCTGCAGGTCGTTCAGGACGCGCGCCTGAAAGGCCATGGCGTCGCTGAACTTTCCGCGCAGAGTGTCCTTGGGAAAGCGGTGGCCAAATTCGATCAGAGCTTGCTGCAACATGGACTTGGCAAGAATCAACTCGCCGACCAGGTTGAGTACGCTGTCAATGCGTTCCGCATCGACCCGAAGAATGTTCTCGGAAGCGACTGGAATAGCGGCGGGCGCGTCGGCAACGGGATGTGCATCGCCCGGTCGGACGCCGGGCGGCGTAGCATCCTGCTTTGTTGTCTCCGACAGGTGTGCTGAGTTCAACGGTACATGCGCGGGCGCTTCCTCCCTGCGAAGGGGCGTGACTTCGACTTTTTGCGAAATGGTCGGAATCGTACACTTGGCGCGAATCTGCTCGGCGGACTTCGCCGATGCCAACGCAGCCTCGCTCCTGGCGGGAGCCTCGGCGGTGGCATCGGTGGCAGCCAGGGCGAGAATTTCTCCCATTGCGGCGAGGGCCAACTGAAGCATCTGGCGGGCGGCAATCGGCATGGCGCATTGCGGGTCGAGTTGCACGACGACGGAATAAACGTTTTTGCCTTCTTCGATGGCTCGAGCGATTGCGAGTTGCTCATACTCCGACCAGCGGCTTCCGGGGCGTGCGTCGTTCTCCTTCTCTTTTGTCTCTTTTGTTACAGGGCTGGATTTCGCGGACGCGACCGCGGCGGGGTCGCCATGCGCTAAGCGAGCGAGGTCGTCGTGCAGAGACTGGATCTCCGGGAGCTTTGTGTTTACGCGATAGGCCTGGAGCAGCGCCGCGAACAGGTCGGCTGCGCGCAGGGCGAGCTCGGGAACCGCGCGGGCGGCCGCAGGGTTGTCGAGGGCGAGCACATCTTCGAAGGCATGTGCCAGCTCGCTCAATTCGCGATAGTTACAGGCGGCCGAATCTCCTTTAAGGGTATGGACGGTGCGGCGCAGGCTGCGCGACGTTTCCGGATCGCCGGGAGATTTTTCCAGGCGCAGAGCCTCTTCGTTCAGCGTCAGAACGAGTTCTTCGGCACTCTCGAAGAAGAGGTTCCGGAGCTCGATCATGCGGTCATCGGGAGGAACGCTCAAAATTTCACCTCGACGCGCTGATAGGCCGTGCCGGAATTGTGGTGCACCATCTGGAACCTGTCGGTCAGCCCGAGCAGGCTTTCCGCGTGCCCGACGAAGAGGTACCCGGAGGGGTTGAGACAGCGATAGAACTTGTCAACCAGGCGCTTCTGCTCGGCTTCGTCGAAATACATCATCACATTGCGGCAGAAAATGATGTCGTTGCGCTGGGGCAAGAACTCGGTTTTGAGGTTGTGAAAGTCGAAGTGAATGAGATCCTTTACACCCTTTTTGACGGCGTAGCGCGCACCCACTTTGTCGAAGTAGCGCAGGCGCAAACCGTAGTCGACGGGCGACATCTGAGGTTCGGTGTACGAGCCTTCCTGCGCCGTGCGCAACACAGAATAGTTAATGTCGCTGGCGAGGATCTCAAGATGCCAGGGCGGCGGCACCAGCGTCCTGAGCCGGAAAGACTCCCGAGGCATATGGCTGCGCATGGAGTGATACAAGAGCGCATCGGTCACGATCATGC
>JBAVYO010000066.1:0-3213 GCA_049698855.1 Terriglobales bacterium | reverse complement strand
GCGTGAGGTTTATCTTGCGCGCAAGGTCACGCATCCCAACGTTTGCCGGATCTTCGATTTGTTTCGACAGGCTCCCTCAGCAGCGGCTGGCGGCGCGAACCGCGGGTCGGTCGCTTTCGTTGCAATGGAATTGCTGGAAGGCGAAACGCTGGCGGAGTTCCTTCGGCGGCAGCCGCGCCTGAGCACACACGACGCAAAACCAATTGCTCTTCAGATGGCGTCGGGCCTGGGAGCCGCGCACGCAGAAGGGATTCTGCACAGGGATTTCAAGCCCGGCAACGTGGTGCTGACGCGTGCCCGCAAAGGCCTGCGGGCGGTCATCACGGATTTCGGGCTGGCGCTGCGATCAGCTCAGGATGTCAGTGCGGGCGCGCCAGTCACCGGCTCCGGGGAGGTGCTCGGAACGCCGGCCTACATGTCACCCGAGCAGGTGGAAGGGAAAGAACTCACGCCGGCTTCCGACGTTTATTCGCTCGGTTTGGTCTTGTACCAGATGGTCACGGGCACGCGGGCCTTCGAAGATGCGACGCCTCTGTCGATGGCGGTCCGGCGAATCAGGGAAGACCCCGTGCCGCCGCGAACACTCGTCCCCGATCTCGACCGGCGATGGGAATTGCTGATCCTTAAGTGCCTCGCGCGCGACGCGAAAAATCGTTTTCAAAATGGAGACGAGGTGGCCCACGCGCTGCGTGACGAGACCGCTCATCTGGGGCGATGGAGCATCGACCGGCGGCTAGGAGCAGCGCTGACGGCAGCTCTTCTGATTGCGGCCGCGGCATTCTTTGTTACCAGGCTACGCAACAATATCCCAATCTTTACCAGTAGTAATGCGCCTGTGGCGGTGGGACCCGTGACGGCGCGGCCATCGATTGCAGTGTTGCCATTCCAAAACCTGTCGGGGCGAAAAGATACGGAATGGGTATCGACGGCGCTGCCGGAAATGTTGACCGCGGAGCTGGCAGCGGGAGGCAAGTTGCGCACTTTCCCCGGAGAAAACATCGCTCGCGCGAGCGCGGATCTCCGACTGACGGGCAAGCAAACTTTGGCGCAAGACACACTCAAACATCTGCGTAAGTATTTGGGAAGCGATTACGTGGTGCTGGGATCTTACCTGGACCAGGGAAGCGAGTCTGAGGTACGAATCGATCTTTGGTTGCAGGATGCAAGAACCGGCGAGATTGCTGCGACCATCTCCGAAAAAGGAAGTGAGAGCGGCCTGGACGATCTTGCGACTCGCGTTGGGGCGGATATTCGGCGAGGGCTTGGGATCAGCGAAAGCACAGCCAATGAAGCAGCGTTGGTTCGCGCTTCCCTGCCGTCGAATCCCGAGGCAGCGCGATTGTATTCGGAAGGCTTGGCAAAACTGCGCCTTGCGGATGCGCTGGCGGCGCGCGACCTGCTGGAGCGCGCGGTCGCGGCCGATCCGGACTATGCTCTCGGGCATTCGGCGCTGGCGGATGCATGGGAAGCGATGGGCGATGACGGGAATGCGCAGGAGGAGTCGAAGAAGGCTCTCGATCTTTCGTCCGGACTTTCCCACGAAGAGCGCTTGTGGATTGAAGGCAGGGATTGGGAACTGAATCACAAATGGGACAAGGCGGTTGAAATCTACCGCACGCTCGTCGAGTTTTATCCCGATAACATCGAATACGGTTTGCGGCTGGCGAACGCGCAAAAGCAAGGCCGCACGGTGGATGAGGCTCTGGCCACGCTCGCGGCGCTGCGCAGGCTCCCGGCTCCCCAGCATGAGGACCCGCGTATCGACCTGCAGCAGGCCGATGTTTTTGACATCAAGGGAGCGTACAAGGAACAACAGGCGGCCGCTGAAGCCGCTGCCAGCCGAGCGCGCGATCTGGGTGCGACGCTGCTGCTGGCACGTGCTCTTATTCAGGAGGCGCGGGCTTTCGAAAAGCAAGGCAAGCTGGATGACGCGCTGCGCTGCGCTCAGGAAGCGGAGCATATTTCTGAAATGGCGGGCGAGCGCGCCGAAGTGGCGAGAGCGCTTACGATTACCGGGATCGTCCGTTTTGACCAGGGCAATTTTTCCGCTGCGGCCGAAGCGTATGATCGTGCCCTGGCCATCCAGCGCGAAACCGGCGACAAACGCGCCACTGCGACCACTCTCAACAATCTTGCGAACGCCTTAGGCGAGCAGGGAGACCTCGCAGGCTCAATCAAAATCTTGAACGAATCCCTGGCAGTGTTTCGGGAGGTTGGCGACAACCACAGCGCGGCGGCGGTGCTGGGCAGTATAGCCGCACGCACTCTTCAGCAGGGCGATTTGAAACAAGGGAAGAGAATGCTGGAGGAAGGGTTGGCGGCGTCGCGGCAGATCGGCGACCAGGAGCGGACCAGCACGGCGCTCTACAACCTTGGGGAAGTTCTGCGCTGGCAAGGCGACTTGAAGGGTGCCCGCAAGATGTACGAGCAATCCCAAGAGCTGTCAAAACAACTCGGCGACCAGAGCGGAGTCGCGTATGCGCTCTTCAGCCTGGGAGAGGTTTCAACCGAAGAGGGCGGGTTGAGCGCCGCGCTCAGCGCGTACAACGAATCGATTACGCTGCGAAACCAGATGGGAGAAAAGGGGAACGTAGCCGAATCGCAAATGGGGCTGGCCGCACTCCTGGTGGAGGAAGGCGACGAGATTGAAGCGGAGAATACGCTGCGGCAGGCACGGGAGGAGTTTCGAAAAGAAGGGATCGGTGACGATGAGATTCTCGCCGACATCGCCCTGGAGCGGATTTTGCTCTCGCAGGGAAAGTTGGAGGACGCGCAGAAAGAGACTTCCGGTGTTCACGATCTGCTCGCAAAGAGCCAGGATTTTTCGGTTCGCCTGAGGGCGTCGATCGCGGAAGCGCAGCTTGCCGCTGCCGAGGGGAAGGTGAAGGATGCGATTCGGATTCTACAGGCGACAATCGCAAACGCTAGAAAATCCGGATATGTCGGATATCAGTTGGAAGCGGAGCTTGCCTTGGGCGAAGTGGAGACAACGTCGGGCAATGTTTCCGCCGGCATGAGCTTGCTTGCGGATGTGCGGACACAGGCGAAGCAACGAGGTTATCGTTTAATCGAGTACAAGGCGGCGCGAGTGTCGGGGAAATCGGCGGCGAGTCCGGCAAAGAAATAGCCGCCATCCGCGAGAATGACGGCCCCAGATTTTTTGTCATGGTGAAATCGCGCTGTTTGAAAAATCATCGTTCCCTTCTTCTTGTC
>JBAVYO010000065.1:0-10382 GCA_049698855.1 Terriglobales bacterium | reverse complement strand
GATGTCGCGGTGATAACAAAAGAGGTCATGGAGGAGGCGGGCGGCAAAACGGCTGCGCTCGGTCCAGCGGCAGGAGGAGACGCGCTCGATGGCGGCCTTGAGGCGCTCGGGCTGCATGCGTCCCTCTTCGACGATCTTCTGGACACGCTCGGCTTCCTCGCGGTGGATGAGCGCATTCTTGAGCTGCTGCGGATTGACGCGCGGCGCGTAATCGGCAAGAAGAGGCACGGCCTCATAAGAAGCGACGACATGCTGCAAAACGGTCCCGCGCTGCAGCTGGTGCGTCCAGACCTCGAGACGCTCCTTGCGGTTGCGATCTTCGACGGTGGCGTCCTCGCCGTTGCCGGTGCCGACGAGAGCGACGGCATTTTCGGGGACGTTGAGGGCCTGCTCCAGATGATCGTCGTCGACGCCATCGCCGTATCCGAGCTCGCGCAGGAAGTTGAGCGCGAACTGGCGGAGGTCGGGAAAACGGTCTTGATCCTTTTCGAAATTGCCGAACATGTAATAGTGCTGGGCGCGGAGATAATCGTCGCGGCCGTCTTCGGTGAAGATGAGCGGATTCAGGAAGAGACGATAGATATCGGCCTGCACTTCGCCGAGGAGGGAGGTGCGGGTGCGAGCGAGGGTTTCGCGCTCGATATCGCGGAGCTGGGCGAACACCTCCTGTCCGGCGCGGCGGATGATTATTTTTTTGTGAACGTGGAAAGTCGTGACGCATTCCTGCGCCTGCAACAAGGCGTTCTCGCGCGCGCCTTCCAGAGCTTTTAGTTTGCGGCGGCACTGCTCGAGAATCCGGGAAAACTGCGATTGCAGTTCGGAGCGAATGAACTTCACGACCGCCAGCCGGCCAATTAAATCGATGGAAGGATTTCCTTCGGCTTTGGCGCGGGCCAGGATGGCCTGATGAATGGCGAGCAGAGAGGCTTTCAGGTTTGACGGCTCGGCTTTGCGGGCATTGGGCTCGGCCCCAGCCGGACGAATGAACTTCGAGGGACCGGCCGGGATGGCGTTGGGAACGTCCATCTCAAGCAGGGCTTCGACGCCGCCAAAACGGCAAAGAAAACGAGCGAGATGAAAACTTAAGTCGGCGGTGATGCGTGGGCTTAAGAAAACGTCGTAGCGGAGATTATCGACACCAAGCTGCAAACCGCTGAAGGTGAGGACCGGCAGGTAGTAACGGAGATCGGGCAGGCTGGGAGGCTCAGAACTTCGCAACCGTAAGATCGGCAGCTTGGGCATGGGCGTTCGGTGTTCGTGTAGTGGCGGCGAAGGAGGGAACCGTGGGGCCGGGTCGCTAACCGTCGCTGCGCCTGCAAGTCACTGAAAACGAAACACTAAGAAACGAGGTTAGCATGAAGAAATGGGTCGTAAAAGTTACGGAAGTTTGGGATGTGTAGCTCAGTTGTGCGTCACCCCGCGATGGAGGCTGGAATTGCAAATCACATTTTGACAATTCCCCGAACTGGTCGGCTTTATATCAGTATCCCTAAGGTTCCGACCTGATAAATTCACAGTTTCCATCCTTTCAAAGTAGCGTTATGATGACCTTCCACATCTAATCACTTGAGAGTTTATTATGGCTGATCGTAAACAATTTCAAAACGTCACGCCGCCAGACCCAGAATTGATGCGGCTTTTGAATGAATCGCGCAATCGACCTGTAACTGAAGCTGAGTTGCAGGAGCAGCGAGTTAGTTTTGCCTTCGGCAATGCCCCTTCTGGCTCCAGACTGATTACGAAGGATAGCGTGCGCCTCGCGTCGAAAAATATACGCTTGCTGCCGTGACCTGTGTCTGTCCGCGAAAAAGACAATCCCGAGCTTTACGCAAAAATCCAAGAGCAGAATCTCTTGCGGCAATATGATTTGTTGACTAACTGCATTGAGATGGCCTAGAAAAAGGGATTGAGTCCTTCGACAAATATACGCTTTGGGCTTTGAATTACGCTGCCGTTGCCAATATTTCTCAGTTCGGTGGCCGCTATCGTGAGGAACCAATCTACGTAGGAAATCATCGTCCACCACACTTCAAAGACGTGCCAAACCAAATGGACAGGTTCTTTTCGGTGGTCCATGAAAATTGGACAATTTTAGATCACCCTACACTCCTTCCAGCCTACGCCCTGTGGAGACTGAATTGGATTCATCCATTCGTAGAAGGAAACGGAAGAACAGCTAGAGCCGCATGTTACTACTTAATTTGTATGAGACAAGGGCGCATTTTGCCTGGTAAGAAAACGGTCCCTGAGCGGATCAAAGCGGATCAAAGAAGAACGCGCGCCTCACTACGCTGCACTCCAAAAGGCTGACAGAGCCTGGGACGATGGAGACTTCGATGTATCGGAGCTGACTGCTTATCTCTCGAAATTGCTTGGGGCTCAACTCGCCGATTGTCAGCTTTAGAGATTTTCAATTTGAGCCTACCGGAGTTTGGAGTGCTGAATTATTTCCGGGGACGGTTGAATTCGTCGCCTTCTTTCCATCCAATTAGACCTGTTTGACTGGCGGCCTGCCATCCCAGCGCGAAGCCGAAACGCGCCATGTCTGCGTCGGAGGTCCAGTCGAGACCGGGATGATATTCATCGCTCGGCTGATGGTAGTGGTGCTCAACGTAATCCTGATCCTGGGCGAGTCCCCAGGCTTCGTCGTGGCCCTTGAATTTGATCCCCTCGTTGATGGAAAAGGCGGGAATGCCGACGCGCGCCAGGCTGAAGTGGTCGGAGCGGTAGTAGTGGCCGGCTTCGGGATGAGCATCGGGACGAATGGCGAAGTGAAATTCTTCGGCGGCGGCCTGTACGACAGGGTAGAAGGTGGTGCGCTCGGCTCCGGAGACTTCCACTTCTTCGGCAGAGCCTTGGGGACGGACGTCGTCATAGTTAAGATCGAGCGAAATTTTGTCGGCGGGAATAGGGGGATGCTTGCCTAGATATTCCGAGCCGAGCAGGCCTTGCTCTTCGGCAGTGACGGAGGCGAAAAAGATGGAGCGGCGCGGCTTCATGCGAGACTCGGCGTAAGCGCGCGCGATCTCAAGAAGAATGCCGCAGCCGCTGGCGTTGTCGAGTGCGCCGTTGTAGATGTTGTCGCCGGGCATGTCGGGGCGGATGCCAAGGTGATCGTAGTGCGCGGTGTACAGGACGCCTTCATCTTTTAAAGGGCTGGCGACGGGCAGAGCACCGGAGCCGGGCAGAACGGCAACGACGTTATTCGATTCAAAGGGACGCACTTTGCTGGTGATGTGCGCCGAGAGACGAACGGGGAGCTGAACGGGCTTGAAGTCGCGCGACTGCGCGTCGGTCATCATCTTGTCGAGGTCGAGACCGGCGGCAGAGGCGAGTTTGGCGGCGACGTCGAGTTGAATCCAGGCAGCGGCTTTCAATTTCGGCGTGCCATCGAGCTGAAGATAGGCCTTTTCACCGGAGTTGGAATTGCGGACGACTCCCCAACCATAGGCGGCCATGTCAGTGCGATGGATAAGGATTGCGCCGATAGCGCCTTTGCGCGCGGCTTCTTCGTACTTGTACATCCAGCGGCCGTAGTAGGTGAGGGCCTTGCCGTGAAACAAGTTCGGATCGTTGGTCGGCTGATTGACGAGCATCAGCAGAACCTTGCCTTTGACGTCGACGCCTTTGTAATCGTCCCAGTTATATTCGGGCGCGACGATGCCGTAGCCGACATAAACGATGGGCGCGTCAATGTCGGAGACCGACTGCTGCGTCTGGTCGTAAGCAACGTAGTCGTCGAGCATCTTGAGATCCATATTCTTGAAATCGGCAGGCGCGCCGGTTGAGGGGATGAACGTGAAGCGGGTGTCCGCGCCGGGTGTGACGCCGACTAGGGGAACCTTCTGCAGATAAGTGCCGTTATCGCCGGCCGGTTTGAGGCCGTATAGAGCGAACTGCGCAGCGATATATTGGGCGGCGATATCGCCTCCGCGAGCGCCCGTGCCACGGCCTTCGAGCAGATCGTGCGAGAGGAAGCGGACGTGGGTTTCAATGCTCTGCTTGCTGATGCCATTCATGGCCGCGACGGCAGCGGGAGGGAGGGATAGACGTTCGCGGTTCTTGGGAGGCTGCTCCTGGGCGGAGAGAGTGGCGATGAGCAACAGCGACACGGCGAACGCATTCTTGCCAATTAACATGCGCAGCACCTCGAGATCGGGCATTGAAGATGCGGATTGATTGTAATGGAATCGACCGGTTGGAGGTGTTACAAGTGTTGTGGAGTCAAGAGCATTGTACGAAGGAGGTCTGACTTGAATTGCAAAACCATTTCTGTTTTTAGTGTATTTCTTTTCATCATTGCATCGGCGCCGTTTTCTGGTGCGCAAGATTGTGGGCCGCGACCGCGCCTCATTTCGGTAACGGGCACATCGGAAATCAATGTCACTCCCGATCAAGTAGTTTTGAACCTCGGTGTTGAATCTCGGGATAAGGATCTGGGCGTTGCTAAGTCTCAAAGCGACGCGCGGGTTAAAAAGATTCTTGCGCTGGCTCATGATGCCGACGTGGAGCCAAAAGACATCGAAACCAGCACTCTTCAGATGGGTGCCAACTATTCCGAGGAAAATGTGCCAAGATTCCTAGGCTATGAAGTTTCGCAGACTACGACAATTACCCTCAGAGACCTTTCGAAGTATGAGTCCCTGATGATTAAACTCCTTGAAGCTGGCACCAATCGCCTTGACGGTATCAACTTTGGAGTCAGCGAAACGCGGAAACTCCGGGACCAAGCTCGATCGAGAGCAATTCGCGATGCCAAGGAAAAGGCCATAGCGATGGCTGCGGAACTCGGTCAAACAGTCGGCAAACCATGGGACATTTCCGAGGAAAACGGATGGAATTCCTATGGTTTAGCGGCCAATAGCTTCGCCTATGACAAGCGGGCTCCTGACGCAAATGAGCCGACGATTGCCCCTGGACAGGTGACTATCAAGGCATCCGTAAAGGTCAGCTTTCAGTTGGAATAGTTAGCTGGACTCGTGCAAATCCCGCGACCGCGGGGTCAGTTTTTGGAGCCTCAACCAGCACGGAAGTCGCGAACATCTTCTCCGGGCTTGAACAGCACCGGAGGCGCGGCTTGATGAGCGCTCGCGAGTTTCGCGTTCACTTGCTCGACATCCTGCTTGACCCAGCCGACGCTCGAGACTTCGATGGTGCCATCCTGCGCAATTAGAAACACCGTGGGGACGTTGGTGAGGCCGTAGGCATTGGAAGCCGCGTATCCGTTCGCATCGTCGAGGAGCGTGGGAAAAGTCACGCCGTACTCTTTGAGAAAGGCGGCCGTATCGCGGGCGTTATCCTGCGAAATGCCTACGATGGTGACTTTCTGGCCTCCGTGGGCTTTGTGCAGGCGCTCGAAAAATGGGAACGCGTACTGGCAGACGGGACAGGAAACTTTGAAGAAGGCGGCGAGTACTGGACCGTGCTGTAGGGCCTTCTGCAACGAGAACTTGGTGCCGTCGAGCGTAGGCAGCGTGAAATCGGGCGCTTTGGTTCCGGCCGTCAATGCAGCCATGTCTTTTGGACCTCCGAACAAGCGATTGAGCCATTTCATGGAGAAAGGCGTTACGACGTTAGATTACGCCATCGGCCTTGAGGATTTTTCGGGTCAAGCCGGTGAGGGGGAGCGCGGGGAGATCGTCGATGGCAATCCATTTGGCGAGCGGGGCAGACGTTGTGGCGGGGCGCGTGGCTTTGTATGGATTGTTGCGGGGGCCATTGCGCCGATCTTTATCATCATCTTTTTTGCTGAGGTTATTGCGGGAGACGTGGACCGTGTAGTCGGTGACGGTGATGGAGTGACGGAAGGTGCGCCAGTGGCCGTCGCGCGCGGAAGCGGGAGGGAGATTGGTGGATTGCGGGAGTTCCCACATTCCAGCCATGAGGGATGCGCGCTTGGGACGCTGCACTAACCGTACACGGCCATCGCGGCGATCGAGCGCGCACCAGATTTGCTGGCGGCGTTGGCGGGCTTTTGTCTTCGTCCGCGGCAGCGGGCCTTGGGCAGCGCACCACTGGCGAATTGGGCAAATTGAGCAGCGTGGTTCGCGCGGAAGGCACACGGTCGCGCCCAACTCCATCATGGACTGATTGAAATCTCCGGGGCGGGATGGGGCGAGAAGTTCCTGGGCGCGAAGCCAGGTTTGTTGCGGCGTTAGAGCGCGGGCGTCTAATCGTTGCAGAACGCGTTCGACGTTGCCATCGACGACGGCGACCGGCTCCTGAAATGCGATGCTGGCGATGGCAGCGGCGGTGTAGCGGCCAATGCCCGGGAGAGCGCGCAAAGATTCGGATGTGTTGGGAAATCGACCGTCATATTGGCCGACAATTTGCCGCGCGCATTGATGCAGCATGCGAGCGCGGCGGTAGTAGCCGAGTCCGCTCCAGGCAGCGAGGATGGCATCTTTCTTGGCGGCGGCGAGCGCAGCGATGTTGGGGAAGCGCTCGAGAAAAATACGATAGTGGTCGAGGACGGCCGCGACGCGTGTTTGCTGGAGCATGATTTCCGAGAGCCAGATGGCGTAGGGATCGCGGGTGTGCCGCCAGGGCAGATCGCGCCGGTTGGCGTCGTACCAGGCGAGGAGCGCGCGGCGAAAGCGGGTAAGAGCGGCGGGGGCGAGCTTGGCTCCTTTCATCTTTTGCCTCGCCCGCATGCCAGGTTTTGCCGTTGAGTTCATATCGTGCGCAGACGATCGCGGCATTACTGGCTCGCGCTGTGGGCGATGGCTACCCAACCGCGCTTCTGCTGCTGCCAGACGGTCATCATGCGCTGCGGGGCGGAAGGCAGTGGCTGAGCTGCGGCGGTTCCATTCAGGGTGATTGTGTAGGTGACAACGATCGTGCTGCCGTTCAGTTCGGTTTTGAGATCGCCGATAGAGAAATTCTTCAGCTGCCATTGGCGGTATTGGTCGAGAGCGGCAGTGCGGTCGAAATTTCCGCTGGGGGCGATACCGGCGTAATTCGAGGCCAATGCTCGCTCGATTTCGGCCCAGTTGCGGGCCTCGACATTCTTCCAGAAAACGCGTTCAAGGCCCTCGCCGCCGGTCGCCTCCTCCATGGAGCGCGCCGCGTGGTCACCGTAAAACGTGCAGGCTGGCGAAGTCAGTGTGGAGAGAAGCGCAAGCGTGCATAGCAGTGCGGGCGCGATGGTCCGGAAATGCATGGCGAGATTGTAACGCGGGGATGGTGCGTTTCGGAAAGCGCGAGGCATGTGGACGCTCTGCGCGGGCTTGGCCGTAATCTCACATTTCGAAAACCGCGAAATGTGGGGCACCCGAAGCGCTCTGAATCGCAGGCAGCGATTGACCGGGGAAGGAAACCTACGGATAATGAAGAGGCTCGGCAACGCGACGTACTTGTGAACACGAACACGAATCTGTTCCGGCGGAGTGACGATGACCGAATTCGACCGCAAAGTGGAAGACGCTTCAGCGCGCTTCAATCGTTCGGTGGCCAACATCGCCGAGACAATCGAGAAGGAAACTGCGCAACTGGTGACGTATTTGAACGACGAGGTCGTGCCAACGGTGCGGACGCACTCCTCAAAAGCGTTGCGCACGGCAGCGGGCAAACTCGCCGAGTTCGCGGAATTTCTCGAAAAGCAGCAGAAAAATTCTTGAGACGCGTCCCATTCAGGCTCATCCTGAGCTTACTCGGCGTCATTTTCTTCATTGGCTGCGGCCACAAGAAAACAACACCGGTTACGGTTCCATCACCGCCTCCAATCGCTGAGCAGAAACCCGCACCTCCTACGGAGCCGAGCGTTCACAATGACGAGGCATCCGAAAAGATCGAAGCCGGTGACGCTAAGCCCATCTTTGAACAAACGGGAGTGGCGAGCTGGTATGGCGCTCCTTATCACAATCGGCGCGGGTCAAACGGCGAAGTCTACGACATGAATGCCATGACGGCCGCGCACCTGACGCTGCCGCTGGGGTCGATTGTGCGGGTGACCAATGTGAAGACGGGACACTCGGCCGTGGTGCGGATTACGGATCGGGGGCCGTTTGTGGAAGGGCGAATGATCGATTTGTCGCTGGCGGCGGCGCGGGCGCTCGACGTTTATTTGCCGGGCACGGCGCAGGTGCGCATGGAGGTGCTGAAGGCGCCGGCGGCTTTGGATAGCGGTGGAAAATGGGCGGTGCAGATTGGGCCATTTGCGGACGCCAAACATGCCGGCACGCAGGCCGACCAGTTGCAGAGGCGGTATCAGACAGCTAAGGTTCTGAAGTTTGCCAGCCCGATAGGAAATTGGTGGGTCAGAGTGCGGGTGCTCGATGACGATCGCGAGCGGGCGCGTGGTGTGATCGGGGAGATGCGAGATTCGGAAGCTCCGGCTTTTTTGGTGAGGCTGGATTAGGGATGCTCCGATTAAGTGTCCGCAAAGAGCGGGAACCACAGAGTACACGGGGTTTCACGGAGGAGATCAGAGGCTTAATCAGAGACCTTAGGGCCTTCGCGACATCCAGGGCGAAGTCAGGGTGGGGTCCGCCGGCGCTACGCGGATAAGCCGGGTAGTTAGTTGACTTCATATTACTAATTGGCAGTTACAAAAAGTAATGTTATGGTGATAGGTCAGAAATCGCATACGGGCCCCCATCTTACTTGCCCGGACGGAGTTCCTGATGGGCAGCGAAAGTGATGTCATGGCTGATTGTCTGTTTTGCCGCATTATTACGGGTGAGGTGCCTTCCAAGAAAGTCTACGAAGATGAACACACCTTTGCGTTTGAGGACCTGAACCCGCAGGGACCCACGCATGTGCTCATTGTCCCCAAGAAACATATTTCTGGCTTAAAGGACGCTAAGGCGGAAGACGCCGAACTGGTGGGCCGCTGCCACCTGACGGCCGCGCACATTGCGCGCGATCGCTCGATTGAAGACGGCTATCGAACGGTACTCAACGTTGGCCCGCGCTCTGGACAGTCTGTATTTCATCTGCACGTGCATCTGATTGGAGGACGCACGCTGCATTGGCCGCCGGGATAGCGTGAGTCTGGCGCCGCGATTCGTGGGAAGGGATTGGGCTACGCGATCCCTCGCGCTTCTCGTTCTTTTCTTTCCGCTGTTCTCTTCGTTTTTCCCATCTATTCTTGCCGCTGGCCACTTTCCTCTTCCCCGATGCGCTGGCTTACAATCTTTGGCATGGCAAATCTGACGCTGGTGTACGGTCTCCGCTTGCTGCCCGCCGAGGAGGTCGCCGAGGTTGGCGACGCAACCGTCAAGCTGAAAAACGGGCGCGAGGCGCATGTGACTATGCACATACTTGAGGGTGGCAAGGAAGAGATTGAAAAGCAGCTCAGGACGAGCCTGACGGCGTTTTTCGATTTCTATCCGGAGATCTAGAGATCTCGATCGATTTCGACGAAAACCGTTAACCACGGGGGACACAGAGGTACACGGAGGACCCCAATAATCTAATTGGATTCCTTTTGGCGGGGCATGAGACTGATCTCACTCGAATTCGAGAGCAGGCTACGCGAGAGCGGGCTATGGCCGGAGAGCCGGCTGGCGTGGGCGACGCTGTACGTACTTGCGCTTGACCTGTTCGTGTTTGCCGTGCAGTTGGTGGCGAACCGTGTGCGGCCGGCATTAGCGGCGAGTCTGACGGCGTGGGTGATATTTCTCTCGCTGCTTGCCGTTGTATTGCTCACTGCGGGCGCATATCGCTGGCTGCGTTCCAAGCTGCTGTGGCGCCTGCGCAATCGGTTAATCGTTACCTATGTTTTCATCGGAGTGATTCCTGTATTTCTGCTGGTGGTTATTTCGCTGGGATCGCTCTATCTTCTTGCGCGGCAATTCGCGGGGTTCGTCGTGACCACTGACATTGCCACGCACCTGCGCAGCATGGAAGCATCGAACCGCGCCATCGCGCGTGCGCTGACAAACCAGCTTGAGCGTGGAGGAAAACCTGGCGCGGGGTTCGTTGAGCCTGTGCGTCCGCGCCGTCCGGAGTGGGCGCGGCGGCAGGTTTGCGCGTGGTATGGAGAGCAGCCGTTGCCGAATTGCGCGGGGCCGGATGGCGCTCCGGCATTTAGCTTTCCGGAATTCGTTACGGAAGACTTCGCGGACGTGGTCCGGGACAAGGGCACACTCTATCTGCGCGCGGCGACGGTTGTAAATGGCGAACGCGATTTGCTGCGCGTGGTGACCAGCGAACGGCTGGACAAGAATCTGATGGAGCAGATCGCGAAAGACTTGGGCAAGATTACGTTTTCGCCGAACGCCCAGGACCAGTCGCTTTCGCAGCCGGATCGCAGCGGCAACTCACCTAACGTCCGCAACGGCGAGTTAGAGGCGCCTTTTTCGGCTGGAGCCGTGCCCCCCGCAGCGAACACTTTCGACTTTCAGATTCCTCTGCCGGTGCCGGTGGAGGTGGTGGAC
>JBAVYO010000064.1:0-2117 GCA_049698855.1 Terriglobales bacterium | reverse complement strand
AGTGTCTCTAAACCTCGCGTAAATAGCGGGTTCCGGTAAGGCCGCAAGCAATACAGAGGAAATTCCCGGCCTGCGCAGTTCTGAAATTCCTGCCGCCTTCAAAATTCATGGTTGCTCAGAGGTTCCCTAACCCGCATCCCAGCGTTCCAACCCCTGTTTTCAGGCTTTGTGACCACGCTGGCGGCAGCATCCTCGGCGGCTCCCGCCCGTTCGAGTACCCTACTCGGCAGGTAGAATTTCCGCCCCAATCCAGTATAGGCGAACAAAAGGCGAATATGCTATCCTTCTCCGATGGACGAAGGCCGAAAGCGGGTCCTGCTGATTGCAGCCAGCATTCTTGCTGCGCGGAAGCTGGCTCAATACGACAGTGGGGCACGAGTTCCAGCCACGGTGAGCGCCATTGCAGATGCGATCCGCTGGGCTGAGCGGCTAATGGAGGAAATTGATCGGCGTCATCCGACAAAACCCGCGCAGCAGCCGACTCGATAGCCCGAAACCTCGGCCACGGCCTCAGTCTGGTTTCGGCAAGTGATCCCAACAGGCATCTGGCAAGCGTTGGCGTTCTTCCCATCCGCTTTTGCCAGTCACAGGAATCGGCAAATGTAGGGTCTGCGAAAGGCGAATCCCGCCATCATCTCCTATCTCGTACACATTCCTGTAGCTGAACTTGAATGCGAGGGCTGGTTTTGTATCTTGCTCAGCGTCATCCCGCTTCTGGTGACTCTCTGTGTTGCTGAACGGAATCGTAAACGAGATTACGATCTGATAAGGCCAGATGATTGAGTTTGTCTTCAGAACATCGAAGTCAGGGTTTGTCGGAGGCCCCCAAGTACCCTTCGACCATCCGTGCTTGCTGGTTTTTGCTACCACGACTCGCGGGGAGCATTTCTCGATTTCCGAGGCCAATGCCTGAGCCTTTGCTTTTGCGTCCGCATCCGACAACCCCAACATCTGACCAGCGAGGAGTGACGCCATTAAGAGAACGATTCGCATCGGTCGGCCTTTCCGCTCGAATTATATTTCGACGGCATCTGCGGTGTCCTGAGTTCAGTGCGAGGAGGACAACAGGATAGAATAGGCAGTCCATGAAAACTGGAACAGAGCAAAAGAAAGAGGAAGGTGCGCGTTTCGTTCGGTACTTCGGCCCGTTGCTCGATGCGCTCAGGGCTCTTGGCGGTTCGGGCACTCCCGACGAAGTGGTCGAACGGATCGCTCAAGACCTGAAGCTTTCCGATGAAATTCAGAACGAGACTCTGCCCTCAGGAGAGTTGCGCTTTCGCAATCAGGTAGCTTGGGCGCGATTCTATCTTGTCAGGGAAGGATTGCTTGATTCATCAAAGCGGGGAGTATGGAGCCTGACCGAACGGGGACGCTCGACAAGTCTCTCGCCAGAACAGGCGCGAGCGATTTTCAAAAAGTGGGTTCAGTTCTTTCAGGAAGAGCGCCGGAGGAAAACATCCATTCCCGAGCCTCAGATCGACGTTGTGGCGGGCGAGGCAGAGATTTCGGGTGATCTCCAAAGTCAACTGATCGATCTGCTGGTTAAGCTCCCGCCCGCTGGATTCGAACGGCTGTCCCAACGTCTGCTGCGCGAGGCTGGTTTCGTGCAAGTCGTGGTGACAGGCAGGAGCGGTGACGGCGGTATCGACGGATACGGTACATTGCAAGTGAATCCGCTCGTCTCATTTAAGGTGTTGTTCCAGTGCAAGAAATACAAGGGCTCCGTCTCGCCGTCCCAAGTGCGCGACTTTCGGGGCGCGATGGCAGGTCGGGCCGACAAGGGCATCATCATCACGACGGGAACTTTCACCGCAGAGGCACGCCGAGAAGCCTCGCGGGATGGAGTAGTGCCAATCGAACTCATTGACGGAGAAAAGCTGGTCGAGATGTTCAAGAGATTTGAGTTGGGCGTCAAACCTGTGGCGAGCTACGAAATCGACAAGACATTCTTTGACGAATTCAAGAACTGACGATTGGAGTATCTTGGGCTTATAAGCGCCGGAGCAATACTAGGCCACATCACGCCGCGTAAGCGGGGTGCTGCGGCGGAGGAAAACTAGACCGCCGGATTCTTGTTTCACGGTACAGCGGGCTGCGGGGGTAACGGAACTGGTTCG
>JBAVYO010000063.1:0-6859 GCA_049698855.1 Terriglobales bacterium | reverse complement strand
GTTATACACCGAGACCCATGAATTTTCGCTGGAGTCGAAGGCGATATCCGGCGTGCCGCGCCAGGTTCCGACAATCGTTTTGACGCTGCTCTGGTACGACGGAATCTTTTCATACGCACTGACGCCGCCGCCGCAGCCCGATCCGCAGCTGGTTGTCGCTTCCTGCTTTGTGTAAGCGCCCTTGGCGTTGCGAACCACTTGCACGCCGCCCGCGGACACCACATCCGGAGACGCGCTGGGATAGATCACACCCGAGGCATCGCCCGACGAAGCGAAGTAAACAACATCCTTCTGCGAAAAATACGAGTCATACGTTGTTTCGCCGCTAAACTCGCTGCCTCCCCAACTCATGGAGACTTCGCCTTTGCCCCCGTGCTTGGCGATATAGGAATTGGCTGCTTTTACCGCAGCGAACATATCGGTGTTCGAGTTCGACGCCGCTTCCATCAACACGATCTGGGCGTTTGGCGCCATGGCGTGCGCCCACTCGATGTCAAGCGACTCCTCGCCTTCCCAGCCGGAAGAACACGCATCGGATGGCTTTTTCCCGCTGCCGTAGGCCGTGGTGAATGTCGGCGTCGGCAAACCATACGTACTGGAGAATGTTTTCAGATCGGCTGCGGCGCTCGGGTAATCATAGGCATCCACGATGACGATCACTCCGCTGCCGCCCGTCGAAACTTCCGTGGCCGTCGAGATCGGGCAGCCCTTAACCGGCGTGGAAACCAAGTCATAGACGCAGCTCAAAGAACCTGGGGTCTCAGCCGCTTCGGAAGCCTGTGCCCGATGGGTTAGGACGCCGCCGGGTGCATGGATAAAGTAGTTGGTGTGCACCCGTACTCCTACATCGCTTGGTTTCTCGATGCTGGAGTCAGGAACAAAGGTGTCGGGCCGAATCTGAGCGGAAGCAAAACTTGCTGCCGCAACTATCGCGATGATCAGTATCCCCGTGCGCATTGAAGCCTCCCTGGCAGTACGTTTGTGGGTTTGATTCCGAATCGGGCTTACCAAAAGTCCTCCGATTCTCATCCACTCGGCAGTGGAAGTCAACGATGTAAGCGTCTTCTTGATGGCGAGTCCGGTAAGGTGGCTCGTCAACCATCGCTATCCGCGTCAGGTTTTCAATAACTTAGCGAATCTTGCACCCTCGGGGATCCCATGGAAAATTGTTTTCACATATCATCGCCACCAGGGATCGGAATACAATCGAAACTCAATTGGCGGAGAGAATAAGGACATCCGGTTTCGTTCAATCCATGAGCACTTCTTCTCCCAAGGGATCCAGGCGTTCGGCAAAAGCGCCCGTCAGATCCTCATCTTCTTCGCCCAGAATCGAATCCTTCCCGCTCGACCGTCAAATTCTCCTCCTTTGCCTGGCGCTGGCGGCAGCCGTCTTTGTGGCCTACAGTCCCGTAATCCACAATAGCTTTGTTCACTATGACGATCATCTGTATATCACGGAAAACGCTCAGGTAAAAACGGGCCTGACGTGGGCAACCGCTGTGTGGGCGCTCACAAATTACTATGAGGCCAACTGGCATCCACTGACCTGGATGTCGCACGCTCTTGACTGCGATCTCTTCGGCCTCAACCCTGTCGGGCCGCACCTTGAAAATGTTCTTCTTCATGCTGCGAACGCCATTTTGCTCTTCTTAGTGCTCCAGAAAGCAACCGGCTTTCGCTGGCGCAGCCTGATGGTCGCGGCTCTGTTTGCGCTTCACCCGCTAAACGTTGAATCCGTCGCTTGGGCAGCCGAGCGCAAGAACGTGCTGAGCATGCTCTTCTTTCTGCTCGCATTTTATGGCTACGGCTGGTACTTGCGCCGCCCAGGACTCGGCCGATACACCGCAATGGCCTCACTGTACGCCCTGGCTCTGATGGCAAAGCCCCAGGTCATCACTTTTCCGCTCCTCCTCTTGTTGTGCGATTACTGGCCGCTTGGCCGGATTGGCCTTCCGCATGATTCCGGGTCGGTGCGCGTCTCTGCCTTCTCCAAACTGTGGAGCGGCCCACTGCTCCGCGAAAAACTGCCTCTCCTGATGCTCTCCGCCGCAAGCGCCCTGCTCACCATGGGGGCCCAGAAAGATGCGGGCGCAATCAAGACATTTGATCGCTACAGCACACCTTTGCGCATTGAGACCGCCTTGGTCGCCTATGTGCGCTATCTGGGCAAGGCGTTCTGGCCATCGAAACTGGTGGCTCTTTACCCGCACCCCACCCGCCTCTATCCAGCCTGGCAAGTAAGTGCGGCCCTCGCGCTCTTGCTGGCGATCACCGTTCTCGTCCTGCGCGCGCCCAAACAGCGCTATCTCGCCGCCGGTTGGCTCTGGTTCCTTGGCAGCCTGGTCCCTATGATCGGATTGATCCAGGTTGGAGAGCAGGCCATGGCAGATCGTTACGCCTACATTCCATTCATCGGCCTGTTTGTGATGGTCGTCTGGCTGATTGCGGATTGGGCTGCCGCTCGCCGAATCTCTCCGCGATGGCTTGCCATTCCGGCGATTGCTTGTCTTATTGCGTTAGCGACGCTGACCTACCGGCAGATCGGTTACTGGCATGACACCGAGTCGTTCTGGCGCCGCACCATCGCATTATCGAACGACAACTATGTCGCGCATGGCGAATTGGCGGGCCTGCTGCACGAGCAAGGCAAAACCGAAGAGGCGATTGAACAGATACGAACCGTGCTCGCCATCCATCCCAGCGATGTGCCCGCCAACTTTGTGATTGGGGACTATGAGAAGGACCACGGCAATTACCCGGCGGCTATTGAACGATTTCAAGCCGCCGCTCGCAATTCCCCGTCCCCAGCCGCCCGAGCGCGAGCCTACTCAAGCCTTGGGCTTGTCTACAACAAAATGGGACAGCCGCAAATGGCAAAGCAATCGTTTGAAATGTCGCTGCAGTATTTGCCCGTGCAGGCAAATGTCATGGTCCTGCTTGGCGTAATCGCCGAGAATGCCGGCGACCTGGCTGGGGCCGTCGACCAGTATTCGCGCGCCGTCAAGGTTCAAGCTACGGATGTGGGCATCCTGCTGCTCGCCCATGCCCTGCAGCAAGAAGGTAAAACCGGAGAGGCGAATTCCGTCTACGAGCGCGCCGTCCGGCTTTCCCCGAACCTCGCTCGGGCGCAGCAGCAAGCCGCAGCGCTCCTTGCAGGAAAGTGACCGTCTCTGTGCCGGATTTGTCGAAAAACTGACTGATCGCAGCGGATTACGGGCATCTCTCCCCGCACACGCCTGATTTTTCACCCGCGCATTCACTTCTGCCCTAAAAACGAAAACGTCTGTGACTCCGAAGAGTCACAGACGCTCGTTGAACAGCCCTCCCCCGAAGCCTGCTCAATTGCTACCCTAATACCTCACCGCAAAGTTGGGAATGGCTCGGATGGGCTATTGTGGAAAACTACCGTGCTCGACCGGACATGCCACATGGTAATCGCCTCGAATAAGCCCCTTTTCTCGCGGCGGATGTGGTCCCAATAGTGATCCCCTTATGAAAAGTAAGGTGTTTGCTGGCTTTTGCCGGTGTTTTTCAGCTTTTTAGGTGTGTTATTTGCCCAACCGCGCGCGGTCTCCTGGGCATCTAACCAGCCGGGGTGCCGGGCAGACCTCGCGAAATACTACGCGAAGCCCAATCCTCGTGGAGACTTCATGAAAACTGTACGATCTGGATTGAGTTTGTTGGCATGTTTAACACTGGCTGCGCTCTACAATCCTATCGTTTCCGCTCAGCAAAATCCCGGCGCAAGCGGCGCTCCGGCGCACATGGTGGTCACCGTCGAGCCGCACCATGGTTCGGAACCGACGGTGGACGTGACTCGCGCTGACGTAATGGTCTACGAAGGAAAAGAGCGTGACCAGGTCACCGAGTGGATCCCGGCCCAGGGAGATCACGCGGGCCTGGAGTTTTTCATTCTGATCGATGACAGTTCCAGCAGCTCACTCGCCCTGCAATTTGGAGATATCAAGAACTTCATCTCCGCACAGCCGGCCACAACCAAGATCGGCATTGTTTATATGCAGAACGGCACGGCTCGCATCGAGCAGAACCTTACCACCGACCACGATCTTGCTGAAAAAGCCCTTCGCTTGCCGTTGGGAGCCGGTACTTCAGGGTCCAGCCCGTACTTTTCTCTCCGTGACCTAATCAAGCACTGGCCGCAGGATGGTACGCGCCACGAAGTATTGATGGTCACGAATGGGTCTGATCCTTATTACGGGAGTCGAGACACACAAGATCCCTATCTGTCGGCAGCGATTGAGGATTCGCAGCGCGCGGGTGTTATCGTCTCTGCCATTTACGCGCCCGGCACCGGCCACTTCGGGCATAGTTACTGGCTTAGCTATTGGGGACAGTTGTATCTCGCGAAGCTTACCGAAGAGACTGGAGGCGAAGGATACTCCCTTGGTTTCATGGGGTTGGCTCCGAACTTCGCTCCCTTTCTTACTGACGCAGCCAATCGACTGAAACATCAATATCTGTTGACGTTTCTGGCAAAGCCGGAAAAGAAAGCTGGCATGCGATCTGTAAAGGTAAAGACCGAACTGCCCAACGTAGATCTGGTGGCCGCGGACGAAGTGTACGTACCGGCTTCTGAGTAATCAGCAGTTTTTGCAGACAAGAATGTCTACTTTTGTAGGGGTACTAAAGTAGACATTAGGAGGGGGTACGAAAGTAGACATGTCGTAGGGGTACGAAAGTAGACAAAAAGGCTCAAGAATTGTGTAGGTGTTTGGACAGTTCCATGACATTCTATTCTATGGCAGATGGGGGCGCGGGTCGTTTCCCATGGCTCTTCCGGAATTTCCCCACTTAGACCAAAAGAAAAGCTTGAATGGGTTCCCTCTCGTTGTCTCACCCACCCTCTCGTTGTTTTCCCTCTTCCGCTGCATTTTCTCCCGATGTTCGCTTTGAGTTTCTTGCGCCCCATTTTTCCTAACGGTGGTCTTCGATCGGGGAAAATCAAGCACCGTCCGGTTGAGAGTTTTGCGGGAGTCGGGAGCCCAGATATTCGCAAAGAGCGTGAATGTGTGGGGCAGCGACATTTGTCTCGGGTACCGGCATCCTTTCTTGCAAGTATCGCGTAAGACTTGCCCAAGGGTGCATGAATCCCGTTACGAAAACCAAATTTACCGAGCAGGATTGCTTGCACCTTCTATCCGACCGCTCACTTCCATCCGTGTAGAATCCCCTTTCGTTAGCACGTAACCTGTGATAGGAGATTACTCATGGCTGACAAACCACCGACTTCATCGCCCGTCTCATTACCCATCGGGGCCATTGAGAGAATTACCGCAGAGGAATTCGTTCGTCACGAAGTTCAAGAACGGCTACGGAAGAAGGAGACGAGCACCGATTCCAAATACTTGAAGTTCTTGAATTCCCCTTTCGGCTTGTTTCTGCTCAGTGCGATTTTCATTTCGGGTTTAAGTGGTGCGTTTCAATTGTGGGTCGAACAACTTAAGCTGATTGACACTCAACACGAAGCCCAAAAACGAATCATGTCGGAATACAAGTGGCGTCTCAACGACCTCGATAAGCTGATTTTAGACGCCAAGAATACGACTGACATTGAAGTCAGAGGCGCTGATAGCATTTTGATCTATCGGATTGCTTACGGAGCAAACGAATACCAAACATCGTTGCCCGAATTCAAGGGCGAGTCGTGGGGTGGCTTAATTACGAGATTGGATGACTTTGCAAACTCGGCGGACGCCGAACAGGCGGCGGGTGCCACAGGCGTTTTGATGAGCGGCCCATACGCAGGTCAGGACACGCACAATCGCGGATACTTCGCGGACGGAGTTCTTGAAGAGCCCGCAAAAATTCTCCATCTCTACTACGACAACGAACGTAAGAGAGTCTATAACACGTCAATCTGGCGGGTGTTTTCCCCATGACAAGCGTGGGGACAAACGGGATGTTCGCCGGTTTTCTCATCATCGCTCATGTCGACAGCCGAAAAACTGGAAAATGTCCAGTCCGTTCCCGATTTTCCGCTCGGCCGCTATCAAGAGAACGCACTTGCGGCCTTCATCCACGGATGAAAGTCTAGCATGTTCGCTTTTTATTTGCTATCATCTTCCGAGATGGGGGGGGTATTTTCGATGAAGAAATGGGATTATGAAATCACAATAGCGGGACTGAAGAGAATGATCACTCCAAGATCGGATCGCGCTAAACAGCGAACCCCAGAGCCACAAGAGTTTGCTAGCAACGATGAAGCGCTTGTGTTTGTGAGGGCTGGAGTTGCTGAGGGCTTTCTTTTCGCAAACCGGGGCTTCATTGATCGTGAGTATCGCAATGTGCGCTACCACTACTTTGTCGACGTTAATGGCAAACTCGTATCCAGCGGACAGGACAATGGACCTCCTGATCCGATGTTCGAAATCGGGGATGTTTATCCCGGTGGACCGAGAGATGGAAAGGATTTGGACATCACCGCTGTTGTCATCGGTGAGATGGCAAGAGCTAATGGGTGTGGCGTGGTGGTGATCGGCAAGGTCCGCGACGTTTCGAAAGCAAACTAAGGGTCGTCCCCCTTAGCTCTTTTCGAGACCATCCAGAAAAAACTGAGGACAGACCGCACAGAGAAAATCGACAGCAGAGGCGAACTTTTCATCTCAATTCATGGAGCCGCCTCGCGAGAAAACGGCGCTCCCTCGGCTTTGCTTCGGGCAGGTTCTCACCGCGCAAGCACGGCTGCGGACGAATCGGGATGACAAAATTGAAGGGCTTAAGCAATGGTTGAACAGTTTGCTGAAAAAGTGTCTTCGGAGTCCGGCGTTCCCTCAGCGGCTGAAGCCGTCTTTGATTCGGCGGTATTTACGGCACGAGTGGAACTCGTGCCCTTCCC
>JBAVYO010000062.1:0-6076 GCA_049698855.1 Terriglobales bacterium | reverse complement strand
CAGCTCGAATGGGAAGCACCCGACCACATCATTGTGCCCGGGGGCAATCTCGGAAACAGCTCGGCGATCGGCAAGGCTTTGCTTGAGATGCTTGAGTTGAAACTAATCTCGCGGCTGCCAAAGCTTTCGATTATTCAGGCCGAGGGCGCGAATCCGTTTTACCGCTGCGTACACGAATTCGGCGGATCGAAGCTCGTGCCGATGACCGCCGATACTTTGGCGACCGCGATTCGCATTGGCAATCCGGCATCGTGGAAGAAAGCTTTGCGGGTGCTGCGAGCAACCGGCGGCGAGGTCGAGCAGGTGAGCGAAGTGGAAATCGCGGAAGCCAAAGCCGAGATCGGCGCGGATGGGATTGGTTGCGAACCGGCTTCCGCCGTCACGCTCGCCGGACTGAAAAAGCTGCGCGCTCGCGGGTTCGTCAAACCGGGCGAAATGGTCGTTCTGATTCTGACTGGCCACCTGCTCAAGGACCCGGACTTCACCATCAAGTTCCACCGCGGGGATCTTTTTGCAGAAAACCAAGCCTCTTCCAGCGTACCTATTTCTGGCGCGCCAACAGCAGGAACGCCCGACGAACGCCGCGTCACACGGGCCAAATCGCTACAGCGGGCTCCGGTGGTGCTGGACGCCGATCTAGGCGCGGTAATTGCGGCCTTGGACGGAGCCGAGACTACCCCGTAGCAATTCGCCGCATATTCGTGTATAAGACACAATTTCGGTGTTCTTATTGGCCGGAAGTTGGCCCAACCGCCCCGGCATAGCTATAAAGCCTTTCATTTTCAGTTGTTTCGGGGCGTTCAGGGCTGGCCGATCGACGCTCGAGACACTTTAAGGAATTATGCCTTCGCGTCCTGCATCTTCGGATCGCTCGTTGCGCCTTGCGCTTCCGGCGACGTCCGCCAATCTGGGCCCGGCCTTCGATGCCGCGGCTCTCGCTCTCAACTTTCATCTGCGCGTGCGTGCCGAACGCGCGCCCGATTTCTTTATCACCGCCGAAGGCCGCGATGCGCACATCTGCTCGCGCGCCGAGAACCATCTCATCGTCACAACCTATGGCGAGGTGCTGGAATCGGAGAATCGCAAGATTGCGCCGCTGCGGCTTCATCTGGAAAACGAAATCCCAATCGGCAGAGGCTGCGGATCGTCGGCGGCCGCGCGGCTAGCGGGCATTGCGCTGGCCGTGCATTTCGGCCATTTGCGCTGGAAGGATGACCGCATAGTCGGCGAGGCATCCATGCGCGAGCACCATCCCGATAACGCTTCAGCGTGCTGGATGGGCGCATTGACTGTGGCTCGCATGGCGAACCAGGTACAGGCGCAGGTGGTTGAGGTGAAGCCGAAGGGAAAGTGGCCGCTATTGCTGGCCGTTCCCGAGAATCCGCTTTCCACCGACCAGGCGCGCCGCGCGCTGCCCTACCAGTATTCGCGCGCCGATGCGGTCACGAATATTCAGAACTCCATGCTGCTGCTTTCGGCCTTCGCCAATGGGCGGCCCGATCTGCTTCCGGCCGCTCTGGAAGACCGGATACATCAGCCCTATCGCGCGCCGCTCTGTCCCCTGCTACCCGCGCTCAAGGAACTGACCGGAGAGTCCGGCATCTTCGGCGCGGCTTTGAGTGGAGCGGGGCCATCGGTGCTGGTGTTCCTCGACCCCAAGGTTCCGGCGAAGCGGGTAAAGCAGCGAATCGCAGCTCATCTGGCCAAACGACGGCTGGCAGCCGAACTCATACTGACGGATATCGCCATGCACGGCGGCCGCGACGGTGTGGATTGGAAGAAGCACCACGGCGGAAAAAGATAGCGCGTAAGCGTAGCGCCGCCGCTATAAGAGCGCGGGTGTTTAGCCGGCCACGGCATAACTCGGATACCAATAGCTATCGGGCTCCGCTCATTTTTCCATCAGCGTGTCATGTCGAGCGGAGCCGACTGGTCCACGAAGTGAAGCACTGGGCGGAGTGGAAATATCCCTACCTGTCCCCGCCCTGCCACGATGATGCTAGTGGATCGGCCCCGGGTTGAGGATCGCTTGCGGAGGGATTTGTTCAGCCCTCAACATGCCAATGTTGGTTAGCAAGAAAAACGTATTTCGAGCCTGGTTCTGAAATTTCCACTGGCAGTTATCGAAGGTCGTGTTGTCCACTTCGTAGGCTCCGCCGGAATAGAAAATCGTGCACTCATGCAACACGCAGTTGACGAACCAGCACTCCTCCAGTTGGAACACTTTCTTGGTGAAAGTCTGGCCTTCGTATTTGGTGATAGACACTTGACGGCTCCTATTTCTTGAATCCCATCTCGACCTCATCGGCTAAAGCCGCCATTGAAAAGGCGGTGCTTTTCGCTGCGGTCAACCGTCGCGCCACCCAAAATCAGAGGCAGACAGAGTTTTTGATCCGACGCCTTCAGCTGCTGCGCAAAACCAGTAAAGCGAATCTATTGCCGGCTCGCTGGCGGGACGATTCCATTCATCCGCAAATACACGACCATCTGCCCATAGTGGTCGAACCCGTGCCACGCAAACATTGTGGCCAAGCCGGCCCGCGTTAGCTTGTTAGTGCCGAAAGGACTCTTCACCTCGCCGGTGGCATTCTCGCTGGTGATACTGGTGACAGCCTTATGCGCGTAGGTGAATGAATCCTTCGCAAACTTCACGATCTCGGCCTTTGACTTGATGCTGTCCGGCCCATTTTCGCCGCCCAGTTCGACCGGCGGTTTTTCTTCGAGAATCGCCGCAGCCACCATGTAGTTCACGGCCGCCACATGTTTCACCTGCTGGGCAAATGTGCGCACGCCCTTGAATTCGCCGTTGGTCGGTGCGAAGGAATATTTATCCTCGGGCATCGCCTCGGCCGCCGGAATGAACTCGCCTTCAATCGCCTTGACTCCGCCATCGAGAATCTGTGGGATGGTCTTCGGAGCGTCTTTTGCCTGCGCCGCGCACAGGCCACAAAACGCCAACATAACTCCAGCTATCAGCAACATCTTCTTCATAACCCCTCCTGGCAGATGAGATTGTTTACGACTTCTTGTGCCGTTCGTGATCGCCGTGCTGATGCCGCCACTTCCAGTATTCTTCCTGCTCGTCGGAAGGAAGCTTGCGAATATCGAGGTTCGGATCGCGATGAGTCTCGCGGGCCCACTGTCCGTAAAACTCCACTTCGTGGTCGTTCCACTTGTGATAGTCGTTGTAATACGCGTCGTAAACCCTATAGTGGCGATGCCCGCATGCCGCGGTCAAGATCGATAAAGCCAAAGCGCCAGCCACGCAGAGGGCGCGAATCTTTCCCAGATGGATGTTCATTGTCGTCTCCCGAGAGATTTCACCGATGTTAAGTGAAAAATGCTAATTGAAAATGTTAATTGAAAATCGAATGCGGCACCACTGGGTGCGAGTGAGGGCTTTGGATTGCGCGATTGGCGTTCGTCGTGGGTCGACAGTCGTTGGTCGTCCGCAACCGCGGGACGCCATCCCCGGCAGCCGACTTACATGCGGCAGGCGCACACGGCTATCTACATTTGCCGGGTGAACTGCCGGGCCCAGATCATAGACTCGTTGTACGAATCGGTCACAAAGTCGGCCCGCAATTTAAGTTCTTCGGTCAGCGTGGCCACTTTTTCCCAATTGCCGTCTTCCCGCGCCAGCATAAGTTCGTAAATCGGTGAAAGTGGACTCTCGATCCCCAATAATTGCGCTTTAATGTCGGGATCGATGGAAATTTGGTGCAGTATCATCCCCATGGGCTCTTCCAGAATGACGTCCATTAAAGAGAAAATACCCATCAAGAACAGATCGGATTTGCCGTGCTTTACCCGCGGCCCGATAAGTTCGCAAAAACGCGCCCGGACCAATGACGATAGAACGAGATCGGAAGAACTATCCTGCCCAATGAAAAGGGTTACAATCAACCGAATCCACCTGCACAGCTCTCTCTCCCCCAACATTCTGGCAGCATGTCCTATGGACTGCACTTCTGAGGAGAGACCAAAACGCGGAGAGTTCATGTAACGAAGCAGTTGGTAACAGAGAGAAGCTTCGTGCTTGATCAGATCCTCTACTTCGCTGAGGTCTACGTCGGTTTTTGCGACGGCTTGCAGCAAGCGCAAATAGGTGGCCTGATTTGCTGGAATCGCTCGAGTCTTCAAACGTTCAGGTCTGCGAAAAAAAAATCCTTGGAAAAGTGTGAAGCCGGCCTTCTGGGCAACGCTGAAATCCTCTTTCGTTTCTATTTTTTCGGCCACCATCCTGCATGTCTTGCCATGGGCGTCCGCCAGTTTGGCGCTCTCAGCCAGGGAAACCTCTTTGAAATCGACCTTGATGAAGTCGGCAAAAGGAACGAGCGACTCTCGAGAATCGCCGGGCACGAAGTCATCCAAAGCGATTCTGTATCCCGCGTGTTTCAGCCGCTGACACGACCATTTCACTACTTCGTCTCCAGCAACAGTCTCCAGAATCTCAACCACGATTTGCTCTCGAGGAAATAACCTTGCATACTCCTTCTGCAAAATGTCGCGGGTGAAGTTAATGAAAGCCGGGTGTCCGTCGCCCAACACATCGAGCCCTACCAACACCGAGGTGTTAAGAGTTGCGCGCGTTGCACCCTCGGAGTCTTTGCCAAAAAAATAGTCTTCCTTCCCTTCTCGAAACAGAAGCTCGTAGCCGAATACTCTCTTATCCGCAGTCAAGATCGGCTGCCGGGCTATGCAGGGAGGAAACCGCATTTCCTTCACATCGAATTGTTCCTGGGTTGCATTAGATGCCATAAATTCATACTCCAAGCACGTAAGCGCGTATTTTGAAAATATTGGCCGGGAGACCTAATTGGTGTATCGGGCGTCACAATGGCCCGTGACTGTCGATACAAGACTCCCGGTCATCATCGTGGGCACCCCGAAGCTATGTCGAGCTGGAGGTGCCTGCAAGTGCCAGCGATGAAAGCGGATGGTGCGCGCTATGATGGCATGGAGAACGCTTACTCAATAAGTCCGAATAGTTACAATAGTTCACTGTTACAGCGATCTGGAGACAGTTCCGGCTGTGACGAAACCCATGCATTTGCAAAGAACGCGAATGAGTGGGGCACGCACCCAAAAACTTGGTGATGCAGCTCCCTCAAGCTGCACCACCGGAGGAACGGCGACTCTTGGGGGAATCAGTCGAACCAGTCCCTTACGTCTGTCTTCGTACGTCAGCCTACGATCGTTACCGGTCGTGTTCTGTTCAATATTGCTCAGCACGGAAAATAAGTCGCGAAACGTTTTATGGGGTGGAAGACGCTCGAGAGTTGGGACTTATGCTATGACGCGCGTCGTTTAAGGCTGGTGAGCAGTGGGCGGTTCCCCCTAACGTCGCGGAAATAGTCCGATCTCAACCTCACTCTGGTTCGGCGACGTTAGGGTGGGGTGCTTTCTCTGTGCCCCAGAGTCGGGTGCCCGGGGATTCGCGCTTTTCGAGACCTGGACTTCCAGAAATCGCGTCCATCTTGAGATTTTGTTTGACTCAAATTTTTCATCACAAAATCCCTGTCAAGCATCACAGACTTTCCACCCTACACGCGCGAAAATAAACTCTGATTGGGGTGAGTTGACGTGTGCCTGCTGTGTGTTGTCCGCCCAGACGGACCCTCGAAACAACCCTAAACCCACTTTCAGCACTCTTTAGCTTCGAAATGCCTCTCAGGAGGCGGGCTGGACGTGAGAAGATCTTTGACATATTCATCGCCTAAGGTGCCCTTGCGTCATTCGGGTTTGGCAATTGATGGAGGTCAACCCGATCCTGGGCATTTAAGGAGCCACCTGCGACCCGGTTTGGTTTTTTGGCGGAGAGCTGACGGCTGAGAGCTGAGAGCTGGTCCTAACTCCAACGCGCTCAAGACTTTGCCCCTAAGCCACTCCGAATCAAGACTTTGAAAAATGTTGTCGCCAAAGTCTTGATTCTAATAGACCGGGGGAGGGGGGAGGTAAATATCCCATGAGTACAAGGGTATAATAACTAAACCGTGACAGGGTAGGATCTCAAGACTTTGGTTTAAGGGCGGATGTTAGGTCGCTTATCCGGTCGCGGATAGTATAGAGGGTT
>JBAVYO010000061.1:0-8140 GCA_049698855.1 Terriglobales bacterium | reverse complement strand
GTGTCGAGCAGCGATCGGATAATCGGGTCCAATTCCCAGTTGTGGTTGTGGGCCCGCTCGGCAAAGTTGATGATCATCGCGTACTATCCTCGTCTGCGGTGTAGGGAAAAGCAACTCGCAGGGAAGTGGCGATCGTTGTACACGTAGCGTCGGCGACTCGCCGGCTGTTCCGCTGGCGCCCTCGCCCGTAACCCGCGAGCGACGCATTGCAATTGTTGTGAGGATTGTTTGGGTCAATAAATCGATAGTGCAAGTTGTGCGGAATCAACGGCCCATTTTAGGGGCTTGTTCTCGACTTTGGTTTTTCAGAAAGCTCAGCCGGTGCGTCTCGGCAATCTGTAGTTTCTGGCGATCTCTCTAAACGCAGCAAGCTGTTTTTCCCTTGCAGCTTCATCCCAGCCCAACTCAAGAGCCATCACATCCGCTACGACGGTCGCCATTTCCAAAGCGGCCTGTGCATTCAGAAATAACGCGCGAGTGCGGCGGGCGAGCACGTCTTCCACGGTGCGCGCCATCTCCCGCCGCACTGCCCACACCACTTCCGCTTTCAGATACGGCAACGCCGGATGCAGCCTATCTTTCAAGCTCGCGTCGTTTTCCATCAGTTTACGAATCTCGCACGCATCCGAACCGTAAACCGAGAGGGAAGCGAAGTCTTTTGCGCTCGTGTGAAATCCGTGGATGTGCAGACTGTGAGTCACGCACGCCCGTTCCGGCAACTCCGCAAGTGTGGCTGCCTGATCGACGCAATCCTCCGCCATGTGCCGATAGGTCGTCCACTTTCCGCCCATGACACTTAGCATGCCGGAGCGATCGATGTGGATCGCATGATCGCGAGAAAGCGCAGCGGTGCTCGCATTCGCCGTTCGAACAAGCGGCCGTACACCCGCGAAAACGCTACGCACGTCGTTGCGCGTGGGCGCCTTCGCCAAATATTGGCCTGCGGTCGAGAGAATGAAGTCGATCTCCTCATCCATCGCCACGGGCTCCAATGTGGGCGCCGGAATCGCCGTGTCGGTCGTTCCGACCAGTGTGTGTCCGTGCCATGGGATCGCAAACAGCACGCGTCCATCGCTGGTATGCGGAACCATGATCGCGGTCTCGCCGGCCAGAAATGCTCCGTCAAAAACCAAGTGGATGCCCTGGCTCGGAGCAATCATGGACGCGGCGTTGGGATCGGCAATTCGGCGCAGGCGGTCGCTGAAGGCTCCGGTCGCATTGATTACGACCTTAGCGGCAGCGTGAAACTCCCGACCGGTCTCCACGTCGCGCGCCGTGACGCCCTCTACAAATCCCTGCGCGTCTTTCGTCATTCCCGTTACTTCCGCATAGTTCAACAGGGTCGCGCCGTGCTCGTATGCGGTCGCCACCATGTGAATCAAGAGCCTCGAATCGTCGAATTGCCCGTCGTAGTAGACCGCCCCGCCGCGCAGGCCATCCGTCTTGAGCGTAGGCAAATGTGCCAGGGTCTCTTCGCGCGACAGAATGCGCGACGCTCCAAACCCGTATTTACCCGCCAATAATTGATACAGCTTCAGCCCTATGCCATAAAACGGAGCTTCCCACCAGTCGTAGTTCGGCACCACGAAAGCCAGATCGTGTACTAGATGCGGCGCGTTCCGCAGAAGCAGTCCGCGCTCCCTCAGCGCTTCCATCACCAGGCCTATATCGCCCTGTTCCAGGTAGCGCACTCCGCCATGCGCAAGCTTCGTGCTGCGGCTGGATGTCCCTTTCCCAAAATCGCTCTGCTCGAGCAGCAATACGTCGTACCCGCGCGAGGCCGCATCGATGGCGACTCCCACGCCGGTCGCACCCCCGCCCACAATGACCATATCCCAGGCTTGGGGGTGCTCCTCGATGCGCTTCCACATTTTGCTGCGATTCATAACGATGTTTGTTCGCCTAGTTCTTCTGACAACAAATCGATTTTGCAACTGTGTTACTGCGCGCTCAAAACAAATCCGGTCCTTTGCAATACGCGCGTAACCAGCTAGCCGTTACCTCCAGAGTAACTATATGGTTGCGCAATCTTGGCGGATCACTACAGTTCCGTGGTTGCCCAATAGCACAACGGTGGGCTAGACGCGCGCCGTTCTTGTGGCATCCTACCAACTAAGATGTGGGGGTTTGCCGCTTGGGCAAACCCGGACATGGGGTTCCGGTGAAGAATCTGGGTAAGGTAATCCGATCTGTACAGGCCTTTGGGCGCGAGCTTTCGCGAAAAGCTAATGCCGCCGAGACCGGATCGGTCCCCACATTAGGTGTTGCCCTCGGTGGAGGATTCGCCCGCGGGATTGCGCACGTTGGGGTTCTCAAGGTCCTCGAAGAAGAGGGCATCCCGGTTCGATTCCTTGCCGGAACCAGCGTCGGCGCGCTGATTGGCGCCGCGTATTGCAGCGGAGTCTCCATCGCGGAACTGGAAGAAATGGCTTACAAAGTACGCTTCACGACCTTCGCGCGCTGGACTCTTTCCCGCTACGGCTTTGCCAACAACGACCGCATGATCTCGTTCCTGACACGAACTCTCAAAGCGAAGACATTTGAAGAACTGCGCATTCCGCTTGGAGTGGTCGCGACCGACTTCAACTCAGGAGAAGGCGCTGTATTTCGCACCGGCCCGCTGATTGATCCCGTTCGTGCCAGTTGCGCCTATCCGGGCATGTTCCTGCCCGTGAACATCGATAGCCGTTGTTTCGTCGATGGCATGCTCTCGCATCCCGTACCGGTGCGTCCCGTGCGCCAAATGGGCGCTCAGCGCGTGCTGGCGGTTAATCTGAAGGGATCGTGGTCGTGCAAGAACGCTCCCCGGCATTTGTTCGATGTGATCGGCCAGTCGTTTGCGATCGCGCAGGACCAGATGAGTCATCGCTGGCGCGGTGGCGCCGACCTGGTGATTGAGCCGGATGTGGCGGGTTTCAACTTCGACGATTTCAAACGCGCAGGAGAATTGATTCGCGTCGGGGAACTCGCCATGCGCAATGCGCTCCCCGCGGTGCGCAAATGGTTCGAAACGCCGGTAGCGAAGCCAGCCGGAAGATTCGGTCCCGCAATTCCAAGCCCCGCTTCCATTCCGGCAGACTAAACTGTCGTTATTTCGCGCTATTTCGCTTTAAACGTGAAATCGGCCGCGGCCGCTTTGCCAGCAACAACGGTCACCTTCTGCGTGAGCGTCCCATACGTTTCATGCCAGGCCGTCAGCGTGTAGGTACCGGCAGGTACGCCATCTAGTTTGAAGGTCCCGCTTTCGCCGCTGACGCCATGCGGTCCCTTGACCACGACGATATAGCCCCGCATCCACGGATGGATATTGCATTTTATCGGAATCGCAACTTCTTCATTCGCCCAGACAACGTCGATTGGCGGAGTACCCGCCATTTGCGATTTATTCCAGCCCTTGTTTCCTCCTCCGGGCCGTGGGTCCGGGTGGACATTATGAATCGTCTTGTCATCGTTCACTACCGACATCAGTTGGCCGGGATTCACCGCCACTACGTGTGGAACGTATTGACAGCCCTTCTGCTCAAGCTTGACCGGTTGTGAAGATGCAGGCTCCGTCCCGCTCAGTCCTTGCGAGATGTAAACAACAACGTTCGCGAGTCCGCCGCCTGGACCGACCACAACATTTTCTGCAGCCGCCGTGCCGCTGCGAGTTTGCGCGCAGCCCGGGTCCTTGGACATGTCGAAGGGCTTACGGGAGGGAGCAGGGCCATTCAGTTTGACTGTCCCGATAATCTCGCCTGTCGCCGCGGCATCTGTCGCTGGTACGAACCGTAGCAACACAACCGCCGAAAGAAATAGTAAAACTGCCGTTGCAGCTTGATGATGCTTCATGAAATATTCTCCCCCGCATCTGTTGCTTATGGTGCACGGAGCCAATGCAGTCTCCAAAGTCCACCCGAGAAAAGTCTGTGACATTCACTACTCTTCTGTGTGATCACTCCGAACGGCATTACTCTGCGGAATCCCATTGCCGCTCTGCTTGTTCGTTCCGCGCGAATGCCGCCGGCATCGGGTTAGACTACGACGGTGGAGCGTTTACCCGAGGTTCGCGCACATAGCAGTCTGTTCGCTTCGGTCCAGTTGTGCGTCGTCTATGTCCTTATCGAGTGCGCACTATGGTCTTCTCGCTCCGCCCTTCGCAATCGATGGGCGCTACTCGCTGCACTTACGGTCGTTGCTTTCGTGCTCGTCGACCGGCCGTCGTTCCGGCGGCTCGGCCTAGATTTGCCTGGCGCGCGCGGGGTAATCACCGTGCTGGCCGTAAGCGCTGCCGCAATCATTTTCTTGATCGGCTCCATGCTCCGTCTTGGCGGACAAATCGACTCCAGCGCGGCCTTGTCAAACTTGCACGGTTCCAGCGGCTACGTGATCTGGGCGTTGATTCAGGAATTCCTGCTGCAATCTTTCTTTTTCACACGCTGCGAGGACGTGTTCGGGAGCTCGACCGCAGTCTGGGCGGCCGCGACGCTGTTTGCACTTGCGCATATTCCGAATCTGTTGCTGACCACCTTCGCTTTTGTCGGCGGCCTGTTTTTTTGTGAGATGTTCCGGCGCTACCGCAGCATCTATCCTCTTGCCATCGCCCACGCTGCGCTTGGGCTTACCGTCGCGCTGACCATGCCGGACAGCCTGATGCATCACATGCGCGCGGGAATCGGGTATCTGCGGTATTGAATAGCCTGTGCGTGCGGCGCTGTGTCCGACGCCTGGTCGCGCGCATACTTTCCCGCACGTTGCATTTAACTTCCCGAGGCTGAAAAATAGTTAGCGAAGCCCGAAGCACCCATGCAGAACTTTACATCCACAGACGTCGCCGTGCTTGCACTGGAACTTCTGCCGGCCGTCGTCCTCGGCCTTGCCGGAGGGCGCGCGGCCAAAGCAACCGAGCGCTGGCCGCGTTCTCTGCGCATTTTCGTCCCGGTGATTCTCGTTCTGCCCTACGCCTGGATTGCCCATTCGCACCAAATGTTTTCCTGGACGTGGTTTGCTCTCTACGCCTTCCTGCCGCCGGTCATTGCAGGATTGCTAATGTGGGCGGCCGCCGAAGACCCCGACGAACACGGTTCCTGGCAGGACGCATTGATTCTTCTTGCGTTGGGGCTCGCCGTAGATTTGCGCTGGTTGGAGTCCGCATGGCCCGCTGGACTCGCTGGCCTCGGCAAGCTCCTGCTCGTCGACGCCGCCTTGTATGGGTTCGTCACTATCCGGCAGCTCCACGGCACGGGTTTTGATTTCCACTTTCGCTGGAGCGACTGCAAGACTGGCCTCCGGGAACTCCTGTTCTTCACGCCGATTGTGATTGGTCTGGGCCTCGCTCTCGGCTTCCTTCATCCGCACGCGAACTCGCCCAGGTTCTCTATGCCGCTCACTTGGGTTTACATCTTTGTATTTATCGCAGTGCCCGAGGAACTTTTCTTCCGCGCGTGGGTGCAGAATTTACTTGAACGGCGTCTGAGCCTCAGGTTGTCTCCCGCAGCCGCGCGCACAATATCTCTGATCGTCTCCAGCATTCTGTTCGGTCTCTCGCACTTCAATAAGCGGTCGGCGCATTTCAACTGGCGTTATGTCATCCTCGCGGCGATCGCAGGCATCTTCTACGGACGCGCCTGGCGGGAAGATCGTCGCATTCCAGCCTCGTCCATCACTCATGCCAGCGTGGATTTCATCTGGTCAGTCTGGTTCTAGATTTTCGCCGGGAACTCATGTGCGCAGCCCTGCGAGTTGACTTCAACTGATGGTTGATAAATAGGGGGAAACTGATTGAAATAAAGTAACTGGCAAGCGCCGCTTTGCTTAAGAACCCCGTATCTTCTAATGCGGGCAGTTAGCAAGCGAGGCCAAAGCATGTAGCCCGGCACCACAAAAAAACACAGTGACTTCACTGATCCGCCGCTTGAAAGCCACAGGCGATTTCTGCTAGAAATATATCTAGGCATCGGGCCCACGTCGTCCCACACGATTCACCTTCAGGAATGTTGGGGTCCCTGAAGCGCGGATAATCCAGGGAATGCATCGCTAATACGGCGCCGCGAAAGTTTTAGGGCAACTCTTTCGAGGCGTATGGCTTCGAACATCCTTTCCATTTTTGGAGCTCGGATGTTGTACGGCAAGGCTAGCACGATTCCTGTACTGCTCCACTCGGTGTGGTTGCGCCTTGCTTCCCGCTTGATCCGCATCGACTCGGCATTCCAATACATTCAATCTCAACAAGAACCGGGCTAACCGCCGGAGGAAAGCTTATGGCGACGAATCTCGTCCAGATTGAAAACGACTCGGAAATCAAACAGCAGTTGGCAGCCGAACGCGCGCGGTTGCGCAAAATCGCCGGGCTTGATCAGCCCACGCATTTCCACCGTCCGGTGGAACGCGCATTTACCGCCGAGCAGCGCGACCACACCACCATACTGTTCGGCGGCTTCACCTGGAAGCACGAGGACCTGATTCGCGCGGTCTTCCAGGGCTGCGGATACAGCTGCGAGAAGTTGCCGGTCCCGAACGTCGCCGCCTTTCAGACCGGCAAGGAGTACGGCAACAACGGCCAGTGCAATCCGACCTATTTCACGGTCGGCAATCTGGTCCAGTATCTCCAGTTCCTCGAAAAAGAAGGAATCCCGCGGCAGAAGATTCTCGACAACTATGTCTTCTTTACCGCCGGCTCTTGTGGCCCATGCCGCTTCGGCATGTACGAGGCCGAGTATCGCTTCGCGCTCAAGAATGCTGGTTTCGACGGCTTCCGCGTCCTGCTTTTTAAAGACAGCGACGGAATCAAAGCTGCCTCCGGCGAGCCGGGCCTGAAGTTCACCATCGATTTCGGCTTTGGCATGTTGAACGCCATGCACCTCGGCGACGTGATCAACGATCTCATCTACCAGATTCGCCCTTACGAAGCGAACCAGGGCGAGACTGACCGTGTTTTCCGCGAAGCAGTCGATGAATTATGCGACGACCTGAAGAATCGCGACTCGTTTGAAATCGAGCAGCGCGCGCCGAACTGGGCGAAACCGAAATTCAAGAGCAACAAGATTCTTCGCAACACGGCCAACGTGTTCGGCAAGTGGCATGAACACATGTGGGGCAAGGATTATCTGAACGCGCTGAAGTCGGCTCGCGACAAGATGAATACCATCGAAGTCGACCGTACGCGCGTGAAACCGCTCGTCAAGATCACGGGCGAATTCTGGGCGCAGATCACCGAAGGCGACGGCAACTTCCACATGTTCGATTTTCTCGAGCGTGAAGGTGCGCAGGTTCTGGTCGAGCCGATTGCCACCTGGGTCGCGTATTTGATGTATCAAGCCAAGGCGCACGCGATTGCCAAGTGGCCCGTAAATCGCCCGCATCGCAATACCGAGTGGTACGAGGTGAAGAAGAATTTCGCTAACTATATAGGCCTGCGCAAGAAGCTATGGGGAATCGGCGCTGGCGAGCGCATGTGGAATTTCTTCTACCATCGGACCATCAAGAATCTCGGAGGCATCACCCATCATCTTGCGCCCCAGAAAGAACTCGCCGATTTGGCAAATCCTTTCTACAACCAGTTCGCGCGCGGCGGCGAAGGACATCTTGAAGTCGGCAAGAACGTGTATTACACCGTGCACAAAATGTGTCACATGGTGCTGGCGCTCAAGCCATTCGGGTGTATGCCGTCTTCGCAATCCGATGGCGTGCAATCCGCCGTGATCAACAAATTCAAGGACATGATTTTCCTTCCGATTGAAACTTCGGGCGAGGGCGAGGTCAACGCCCACAGCCGCGTTCAGATGGCGCTCGGCGAAGCGAAGGTGAAGGCCAAGTCCGAATTCGAGCAATGCCTCAAGTCGACAGGCAAGACCATGAACGAAATCCGCAGCTACATTGACGACCATCCCGAGTTGAAGCGCCCGTTCTATCACGTGCCGCATCGCGAGGGAGTCGCAGGCACGGCGGCACAGTTCATTCTGCACGTGAACGATCGCATCGACAAAGACACGCGCTTCTGGAAGAAATCGCGCGTGAGCGTGGAAACGGCCCCCGCGATGTCAGGCGATTAAGCGCATTTCACCGCCGAGACACCGAGGCCGCAGAGGAAAGCCTTTCATTAATTATTATCCTCGGCGCACTCGGCGACTCGGCGGTTAAAGATTTTGTTCTGGTTAAGAAG
>JBAVYO010000060.1:0-7058 GCA_049698855.1 Terriglobales bacterium | reverse complement strand
GGGATTTTCTATCTGAGCAGCGGTGTTCCAATCGCTACGCCATATGAGGGGGGAGATCCTTACCTCAATCAGCGCGCCGACATGACCTGCGACCCCAGCAAGGGCGCGCCGCGCAACGCCAACGTGTGGTTTCTGCCTAACTGCTTCGCAGTGCCTGGAACCGAAAACAATGGCACCTATAACCCATATATTGCAGGGAATGCTCCTGCCTACCTTGACCACCTCCGCACGATGGGAACCGATGAGCTGGACCTCACTCTTTCCAAGAACTTCAAGCTGGGCGAAAAGAAAGAACTTCACTTTGACATAACTTCCTATAACGTTGTCAACAAAAAGCAACTGTCGGCACCCAATGTGCCCTCCTATGTGAGCGGCTGGACTACTGGCCCGCAAGGCAACGAGTTCGGCGAAATCACGTCAGACTCCAACTTGCCGCGTCAATTCCAGTTTGCGGCGAAATTTACATTCTGATTTGTTTGACGCGAGGCAAGCGAGCTTGAGGGCTCGCTTGCCTATTTTCAATCAGCAGATGAGCCGAATTTCTGCGGTTTGAATGATCAATCCGCGTTTATCCTCTTTCGTAGTCATCCGATGACCCGATTCGCCGATCCGTTTACACTAGTCTTGTGAAGATAGCCTTAGGCCAGATCAACCCCACAGTGGGGGATTTCTCTGGCAATGCCGCCAAGATTATTCAGTTTGCCCAGCAGGCTCGGAGCGCGGGGGCGGGGATGATTCTGTTTCCCGAACTTGCGATCTGCGGATATCCGCCGCGCGACCTGGTGGAACGGCCGTTGTTTGTGGCGCGAAACTATTCCGCAGCCGAGCAAATCGCGGCGGAAACCCGTGGCATCGCGGTCATCTGCGGAATAGTGACTCGAGCGGACGCCGACTCCGGGAAGACGGTCATGAACTCCGCGGCCTTGCTGCGCGACGGGCGAATCGAATTCATCCAGTCGAAGATGCTGCTTCCGACCTACGACGTGTTTGACGAGATGCGTAACTTCGCTCCTGCGCGCAGCCAGCAACTGTTCAGTTTCGGCGGCCAGAAGATGGCGCTCACAATTTGCGAGGACGCGTGGAACGACAAGCATTTCTGGAACCGGCGCCTTTATGGCGTCGATCCGGTTGAAGAGTTGGTTCGCGCGGGCGGCAACTTCGTTTTAAACATTTCCGCTTCGCCATTCTGGCTGGGCAAGAGGGAACTGCGGCGCGACATGCTGGCGGCGATCGCCAAGAACCAGCGCGTTCCCGTCGCGATGGTCAATCAGGTTGGAGGCAACGACAGCCTGGTGTTCGACGGGTCGAGTCTGGTGATTGCGCCGGACGGAAACGTTATAGCTCAGGGCAAGTCGTTTGAAGAAGATATTATCTACTTTGACTCCGCAAGCCTCGCCGGCGAAATGCACGCGCAGATTCCCGGCGAAGAAGCGAGCGCCTATGAGGCTTTGGTTCTCGGCACGCGCGACTATGTTCACAAATGCGGCTTCGAGCGGGTAATTATCGGGCTGAGCGGCGGGATCGACTCTGCGCTCACGGCGTGCATTGCCGTCGACGCGCTGGGGGCGGCAAATGTGATCGGAGTTGGCATGCCGGGGCCGTACTCCTCTCCGGGATCGGTTGAGGACGCACGCAAGCTGGCGGCAAATCTCCGTATTCGCTTTGAGCTACTATCGATCAGCGACATATATCAATCTGCAATGAAGACGCTCGCGCCGGTATTTGCCGGCTGGTCGCCGGACGTGACGGAAGAGAACATGCAGTCTCGCGCCCGCGGGCTGGTGCTGATGTCGCTCTCCAATAAGTTGGGAGCGCTGGTGCTCTCGACCGGCAACAAAAGCGAACTCGCGGTTGGCTATTGCACGCTGTATGGCGACATGGTCGGCGGTCTGGCCGTGATCTCGGATGTGCCGAAGACGCTGGTGTATCGGCTGAGCGCTTATGTAAATATGCGGAGCGAAGGCGGGGACGGTCTCCGCACGAACCTGCCTGCAAAAGTCATTCCGCAAGAGACTATCGATAAACCGCCCTCGGCGGAACTCAGACCCGATCAGAAAGACTCCGACTCGCTTCCGCCTTACGATGTGCTGGATGCGATCCTCGAGGATTACATCGAGGAGTCGCGCTCGGCCGAGCAGATTGCCGAGACGCACCGGTTCGATTTGAAGCTCGTCAAACAGGTGATTCGAATGATCGCCAGGAGCGAGTACAAGCGGCAACAGGCTGCGCCGGGGATCAAGATCACGCCGAAGGCGTTTGGGTACGGGCGGCGATTTCCGATCGCCGCGAAGACCGAGTGACGACTCGCAGAATGCCGGCGCGGTGCCGCAGATGTTTCGCGCCCCGTTCACAAAGCCGATGCTGAACTCAAATTTCAAACCCATCACGAGTCTTTGTGACCGAGATCACTGGGTTGCCAGAGCAGGTCGTGAGATACATATTGTGTCTGCTGGCGTAGCCGGCGGAGGCAAGCATGGATAATTCAGTTCGAATTGGAAGCCCATCCCCGGCCACGGCAGGGGCCGTCTCGACGCTCGCAAGCAAGAGCCTGAGGCTCCTCTGTTGCTATTGCCGCGAGGAGCTGGAAGAATTTCAGATGTTCGAATTCAGAGGCTGGGTGGCTTGTGAACGATGTGTGCGGGACTATTACCGCGACCGTCCGGCGGAAATTGAGGTTGAACTGCAAAACAGGCAGAGGAGAGCGCTCGATTGGCTAGGGCGTAACCGCAGGGCGTTAGAGAAGCAGGCTGCTCGCGAAGCGAAAGTCGCTCAGTGAACTTAGTACTCGGTATCCAGTACTCAGTATCCAGTTTCCCGTTCGCAGTTTCCTAAGTTAGCGCGCAATCGCCTGATCTCACGTTCAGGGATGGACGCGGCTCCTCTGGCTAGGGATGTAGTTCGGGTCTGTACCAACCAGCGGCCCCCCACCCCCCTATCCCGCAGTCTTTGAAATCAATACTTTAGCGATAAATTCCTTTCAAAGTCTTGAGGTGCAGGGAGTTATAGTCAAAGTCTTGATAACAAGCCGGTTATGATGTGACGCGCTCACTGTTAACTGATCATGCTCGTAAAATCAAGTAGTTAGCTTCTCGCCTTCCAGGAAATTCCTCTCAAAGTCTTGTTATCAAACAACTTAAGTTGATAATCCGCACAAACTCCGTGATTCTGGTCGCTTAAGGATGCTCTGATTAAGTCTCAGCAAGAAGCGCAAACCACAGAGTCCACAGGGGTGCACGGAGGCCCCAGAGACTTAATCAGAGCTTCCTTAATGAATGAAGGTTGGCTGCTCGCGAATGACCGAGCACTTCGGTCCGGTTGTGTGTCGTGGCCGTCGAACCAAGGCGGCTGATTGGAACTACCCCACACTACTGTCTCTCATTTTCGCTTTGATTTCTGTGATGGCGCGCACACCATTTTTGTGATGAATCGAGTTGTATGGCACTTGAATGAGTGTCCTTGTCACAAACAGCACGGGATTAGTTGCGTCGTCACCCACTCATGAGACCTTCTCACCGCAATTCTGTTTGCGTAAGAAGAAGGCAATTTGACGCCCGAAGCCATTCGCCTGAGTGCCATGCGGGTGCAGTAGTTGCGCATAATCTTTCACGTTGACTTGCATTCCCGAATCGGGCTACAGTGGCCATGGCCTTCTGTTTTAGCGGCTACTAGGCGTTACCTCCCCCAACAACTAGATGTCGGGCCCAACAATCGGACGGCCTTCGATACCACATTTTGTTCCCAATGGAGAAAAGCATGAGTCGTCGTGTATTGGCAGCTGCGGGCGCGATTGCGCTATCGCTAGGTCTCTGTGCCCAGGTGTTTGCACAGGAAGCGGTTCATAAAGGCACGATCATCACTCCTTCGTCGAGCATTGAAAAGCCGGGCGATATAGGTCAGCGTGCACACACCAACTTTGTTTTGTTTGTTCCCGCCGATGCAACTAGTGCGGCTTCCGATTCACCAGTGCACCCCTTTCAGTTCGCGAACCCTCAAGCTGGCGGGCCGCCCTTTACTGGTTACCTGATTGAGGCGCCAGGTTCAGTTGCCTGCATTTACAAATTGACCAAGGCCGTTGCAGGATGCAACCCGAACACGGCAACCACCGTTCCGACTGGTGGAAGTAAAGCAATCGCCATTGTGGATGCCTATCACAATCCGGATGCGGCCAGCGACCTTGCCTCTTTTTCCACACAGTTCGGGCTTCCAGCAGCGACGTTCCAGGTGGTCTATCAGGGTACCTCCGCGCCCCCGGAAGACCCAACGGGCGGTTGGGAGATCGAGGAGTCGCTTGACGTCCAATGGGCTCACGCCATGGCGCCGAATGCGAAAATCTATCTTGTCGAATGCAATTCCAACAGTTTCTCGGATCTCCTGGCTGGAGTAGCAAAAGCCAGCAGCCTGGTGAGCGCGGCCGGCGGCGGGGAAGTTTCCATGAGCTGGGGCGGCAGTGAGTTTACTGGAGAGAACTCCTACGATTCCGATTTCACAACTTCCAACGTCGTCTACTTTGCCGCGACTGGAGACGCACCGGGAACGATTTATCCCAGCGTTTCACCGAATGTTGTGGCGGTCGGCGGAACAAGTTTTCGCCGCAGTCCGACGTCACCCTATGCCTTTAAATCAGAAGCTGCCTGGTCGGAGACTGGTGGCGGGCCGAGCGAGATTGAAGCTCGTCCAAGTTACCAGGCCAGCATCGCCAGCAAGGTTGGCAGCGTCCGCGGCGTTCCCGACGTTGCCGCACTTGCCGATCCCGACAATAGCGTTTGGGTCTTAGACAACGAATACCCTGGCGGCGGTGGTTGGTTCTCGGTTGGCGGCACCAGCTTGGCTACGCCAACCTGGGCTGGTATCGTGAATGCGGCTGGCAGCTTCGCGAAATCCACCAACGCTGAACTCACGACGCTCTACGGCGACAAGGCTACAGACTTCAAGAACACGACGTATGGCTTCTGCGGTCCGTACAACTGGTACTCGGCGTCCACCGGATGGGATTTCTGTACCGGTAACGGCAGCCCAGTGGGCTACACGGGCAAGTAGATCTTGGTTTTCGTGTTGACTTTGGCCCTGCGTCCGCGCAGGGCCTTTTTCTTTCGTGGGACCGGGACGTTGGCCGAATTTGCATTTTCACCACAGAGCCACGGAAGAGCGGAGAGATCCTTTAACCTTGCAAAAATCCGCCGACGGAGGTCTTGCCAGCGGAACTGGGTTCGCCTGTGTCTCCGCGACTTGCGGCGGAACAGACAGATTCGTACCCTGCGCCTCTTGACTCTAACCCCCTCGATCTGTAAACCTCGCTTACGCACAGAGTTTTAGGAAACGGTCAAATGCAGGAGCCCCTGACCGTTTCCGAAGCAAGACCACAATCAAAAAAGAGGTTCAAATGAATTGCAACAGGACTCGTATGCTCGTTTTGCGTCTCGGAGGTTCGCTCCTGTCTTCCGAGGCGGTGCAATCGCGCTTGCTAGCTCTCCTACTCATAGCTCTTTTATCCGCTGCGCTTGCAGGATGTGGCGGTTCCAGTTCCACGTCCAAATCGCAAACTCCGCTGCTGGCTGACGGCACGTACGTTTTCCATTTGGCGGGCACGGATTACTACGCAACCGGCCAAAGTACGTTTCCGTACTTCGCGGCTGGAGCATTCACGGTATCAAGCGGAGCGATTATTCAAGGCGAAGAAGACTTTGCCGACTTCGACAACGGGTACTCGAGCCTGCAAATCCAGCCGGGAAACAGCAGCATAGCGCAGACTGCGGACGGCAATCTGCAAATCAAGATCTATACCGGCTCCGCGGGACCCGGCGTGAGCGGCACCCAGACTCTTAACGCCACGTTGCTGAGTAGTTCGAGCGCACGCATCGCGGAGTTTGACGGGTCGGCGACGGGAACGGGCAGCCTCGACTTGCAATCGAGCATGGCCGCACCTTCGGGCGGATACGCGTTCTTTGCCGACGGACTCGATGCCAGGGCGCTTCCACTTGCGGTAGGCGGAGTGCTCAACGTCGATGGCAGCGGTAGCATCTCGGGCAGCGGCAGCGTTTTCGATCTGAACGACGGTGAGGATCCGACGACATCGGGAGGTTTGGGGCTGCAAACGAGCCAACTGTTCTCCGCCAGCACGGTGAGCACGCCCGACGCGTTTGGCCGCATTACTTTCACGCTCAACCCGGCCAATACGGGCATTGGTCAGATTATCTTCGCCGGATATATTGTCAACTCCACCACGATTCAGATCGTGGAGTCGCATGATGTTCTTTCCGGCTCCATGGGCGGCAGCGTGCTGAGCCAGAGCGGCACGGGAGGCTTTTCGAGCGGTAGCGTCTCGGGATCAACCTATGTTGTGGGCGCCCAGGGTGAAAATGCAGGCGGGATGCTTCAGTTGGCGGGCGCGCTGGCGTTCAATGCCGATAGCGGCGTGACGGGAACAGTTTCGTTTAATGATCTGGCGACGCAGGTTGCGACGGGAATTATTGGAGCGGGCGCCACTTACACGGTTGATCCGACCGGTCGAGTTACTATTTCAAGCCTTGCGGCGACCGACCCGACAAGTGGCAATACTTATGGGCCGGTAACGCTTCAACTCTATCTTGACGGCAACGGGAATGCATTCGTTATTTCCATGGATACGGGTGACGCCACCGCCGGTGTAGCGTTCCAGCAGACGGCGGGCGCTGCGCTTTCGGGTTCGTATGCGCTTACCGCGAACGGGACCGCTTCGGTCACGAATCAGCTAACGGGCATCACGAGTCTTTATCCGTGGGGCGCGGTTGGCCAGGTGTCCGTTGGCAGCGGTGCGGCCACGGGCTTCACAGATCGGAATGTGCTGAGCAACGCTCAGGTCGTTGGTATTCAGACTGCGGATGTCCCGCTCAATGGAACCGCCAGCGGCACGGGCGGAATCCTAAGTGGCACGATCTTTGGCCTGGGTTACGCTTCAACCGTCAATCAGTACAGTTACTATGTGATTGATGGTAACAGGGCGTTTGCAATCGAGACGGATGTTAATCAACTTAGTGAGGGGCTAGCGAAGAGGGTGGCGAATTAGGAGGGTGGTCTAAGAG
>JBAVYO010000059.1:0-6654 GCA_049698855.1 Terriglobales bacterium | reverse complement strand
GGCACGCGGACAGGAGTGTCCGCGCCACATACACACGAACCGAACACGACCGGCTTCCCCGGCTGGATGCGAGCGCCGGTGAAATAAAAATCTGCCCTCAGCTCTGCGAGTACCTGTTCCACCAGATCGTATTTTCCCATCGAGACGCCGCCTGTGATGAGCAGCAGATCGCACGCCAGTCCTTCGAGCGTCAACTCCCGCAGCCGCTTTGGTTCATCGGGAGCGATCGCCAGCCGCACTGCCTCGCCGCCCGCTTCTTCTATCTGCGCAGCCAGTGAATATGTATTCGAATTACGAATCTGTGCCGCCGCCGGAGCTGCATCAATCTCAACTAGCTCGTCACCCGTCGCAAGCACAGCAATGCGCGGTTTGCGGGAGACTTGCACCCGGCTTTTCCCGACTGCTGCGGCGATCGCGACCAGTGCGTGGTCGAGCCTCCGACCTTTGTCGATCAGCAACTGTCCCGCCCGTGCCTCCGCGCCACGCGGAACAAAATTTTCCCCGCTCGCCACGCTGCGTTGAATCTCAACCGAATTCCCGGAGACGGTCGCATACTCCACCATCACCACCGCATCCGCCCCGGTTGGAAGCGGTGCTCCCGTCATGATGGAAACGGCCTGGCCCGGATGAACCGCAAGCGCGTCTGCCGCGGTATCAGGATTGGCGCACGCATCGCCCGCCTTGATTTCTCCAATCATCTCCAGCCGCGCCGGAACCTGCTTCACATCGTCTGCTCGCACCGCGTACCCGTCGCGGGTAGCACGATGGAATGGAGGAAAGTCGCGGTCGGCCAGAATCGGTTCGGCGAGAACTCTGCCGCGCGCGGCGAGAATGTCGACAACTTCTTTTTCCGCAAGGTCGGTGCGCGCGGCCAGTACCCGCGCGGCGTGCTCTTCCACAATGTGCCGCGCCTCGTCAAAGCTCACCACGGAAGCTGGAGACATGCAGAAATCATACCGCGCGGTCCCGAGCCACAGGAAAAGGCAATCTCAAAAGCATGGGGCGATTCGATCACGAGGACCGAGCGAACAAATCGCAAAACCGCCTTAAAAAGCCGCCCTTGCTACCACCGAATCAGATGTTCGGGGTCTTCCACGAGGACGACGTCGTACTTTTCGATCATCGGCATGAGGACGTTCTCCAGTTCGTTCTTCCAGAGTTTGCCTTCGTAGAACTTTGCCTTCATTGGCTCGCGCGACTCGATATCCGGAAATCCCCGCATGAAGAAAAATGTGTCCGGATCTTCAACGGAAAGGAATGGACCCAGGATCTTCATCCCGATCTCCGCATGCGCCGGCATCGATTTCGTGCGGAATATCTCAAGGAATCGGGTCCGCATGCCTGGTTTGAGTTTGTATGTACGCATCTCAACGATCATCAAGGTTTCTCGATATGAAAAGACCTTTTGCGCCAGCATGATTGCTTAGTGATGCCGAAAAAGCAAGAACGCAGATCGAGAAACTCAAACCAGGATTTGCAAGGAAACGGAAGATCCAGCTAAGTCGAGCTGGAATCCGCTGCGAGCGCCTATCTGCATTTCTGAGAACTGAGAACTGGGAACTAGCCTCGCGCCAGTTCCTGACCCAGCAACGTGGCGTTGCTGGCGAAACAAAGCCCGGTTTCAAGATCGACCAATCCAGAGCGGATCAGTTTTGCGATCTCGGAGTCGAAGTGCTGCATGCCTTCGCTTTCGCTGGCTTTGATCGCGTCCAGCAGCGTGCGTCCGGGGCGTTCACCCTGCTCCACGCAGTCGCGCGTCCGCGAATTCGATTTCAGGATTTCGACGACCGCAATGCGTTCGCCGCCATCCGCGCGTGGAATCAGCCTTTGCGCCACGATGTAGCGAAAAGTCTTTGCCAGCCTCTCGCGTATCGATTGCTGCTCGCCCGCGGCGAAGGAGTTCGCGGCAAACAACCCAACCATGCGCTCCACCGTCTTCGATGCGTCAACCGTTCTCATGCTGGAGAGTACGAGATGCCCGTTTTCGGCGGCCTCAAGAAGAATCTCCAGCGTTTCGCGGTCGCGAATCTCGCCCACCATAATGACGCGGGGCGCCTGCCGCAACGCCGCCCGCAGCGCAAGCGGAAAACTGGGCGCGTCGCTGTGCAGTTCACGCTGGTGCACCGTCGACTTCTTGTGCTTGTGCAGGAATTCGATGGGATCTTCCACCGTCAGGATGTGATAACACTGTTCCCCGTTGATGCGGTCAATCAGCGCAGCGAGCGTCGATGACTTGCCCGATCCGCTGCCGCCCGCAACAAGAATGATCCCGTTGCGCACATTGGCCGCGTCTTCCAGCTGCGCGGGCATGCGCAGAGAACCGAAAGTGGGAATTTCGGTTGGGATCACCCTCATCACAATCGCGCAACTGCCGCGCTGAATAAAGACGTTGACGCGAAAGCGCGCCATGCCGGCAAGTCCGTAGGAAACGTCACACGACCCGTGCTCGCGCAGCGCGTTGATGGCCTGCTTGTTTGAACCAATCAGGTCAGCCGCGATGCGCCGCGTGTCGTCGGCAGTGAGCACACCCGCACCCGACACTTCAACGCCCGTCAGCTGGCCATGAATCTCAACCTGCGGCGGCCGTCCGGGAGAGAAAATCAGATCGCTGATTTTATCGGAGGCGCGCAACATCCCCGCCAGCAAAACCGTGGTCGAGATTGAGCCCGATCCAGGTATGCCTTCAAACCCAACCGATAGCGGAGAATTTCCTGGCGCCGCCATACGAGATACTCCCTGTGTTCAAGATTTGCACGACCACAGGGGGAGACACCAGCTTGGGAGCTACTTGGACTTTAGCGCGATCTGAGCGGTCCGCGAAGGGCGAAGAAGGCCATAGACCTCGGTAACAGTTGCCAGTATCCAGTACCCAGAAAAGTCAAAGCAGCTTCGCGACTTCTCAAGTTGGCGCGCCCGGGCAACTGGATACTGGGTACCGGCCACTGCGTACTATTTTTTCACGGGCTGTTTCTTCTTTCCGAATCCGGTTTCAATAGTCGCGCCGATGCTGGCCAGCATATCTTTTGCCGTTTGCGTCATCGAGCCGTTGGGATCAAGTTCAAGGTATTTCTGGAACGCCTCGGCCGTACCGTCCGGGGCAACCATCTTATTGTCTTTTCCTACGGTTGCCTTCCCGATCAGGTTGATGCCTTTCCAGTAGTACGCGAGCGCCTTCGTGGGATCGGCCGCTATGGTCTTGTCGAAGGCCACGATTGCGTCATCAACGCGACTGACGTTGGTCAACACAGCGCCCTCGTTGAAGTAGTACATAGCCGCGCCCGTTGGGTCGAGTTGCGCTGCCTGGTTATATGCGGCCATGGCGTCATCCACCTTATTGGCTTTGGAATAGCATTCGGCCAGGTTGTTGTAATAGGCCGCCAGCGTCTTGTTGGCCGCAACGGGGTCCTTCTGGGGCACGTCGGCCGCTTTTCGCAGATCGATCGCCTTCTGATAATCCGCGGCGGCGGTTTCGTAGCGCTTCTTCTTCTCGTCTGAATCGGCCTGTCTGGGAGCGGAAAGCCGGTAGGCATCGCCCAGCTTGAACCAGATCAGATCGCGGGAGGGATCAATCTCTTTGGCCTCGGTTAGAACCGAAATTGCTTTCTCAAAATCGCCGGCATCGGAGGCGGCCTTGGCTTCCGTCAGCTTGTCGTTAAGCGCTTTGACCGTGCCCTGTTCCTTGAGGGCTTTCTGCCTCTGGTCTTCCTCCGCCTTGAGTTGTTCGGGCGTCTTGCCCTGCGCCGCCGCAGAAGCGGCTTTCTCCTTCTTCAGATCGAAGTTCGTCTCAACCTCGTCCGAGCTAACGGGGATGCCATTGAGGTGAAACAATTCCTTGCCATCTTTACTCAGCTTTACGTTGTACTTGCCGGGAGCGACGCCAAGCGAGAAATACTCGCCTTTGTTATTGGTCTTGAGCGTGAACTTGCGGCCAGTTTCGGGTGCGTACCACTCCACTTGCGCCCCGGCGATCGGGTTTCCATCGACGTCTTTGCAAACTCCCTTCACGGAGCCCGTTTGCGCATGCGCGAGCGGAGCCGACAATCCTACGGCGAGCGCAAGCAGTACGGAAAGAATGAAATATTTTTTCATAGATAAGCCTCCCGGCAGAACCTTTCTATTTTGCGAATCTACCTGATCTTGTAAAAACTCACTCGGAAACGCATTGCGTGATGAACACCCCAGCCGCACGACGGCTCGAATGTGCTTTGTCGAGTCGCGGAAAAAACCTAAACAGTTCGCGCCGCCTCCGCATACGGAATCGGATCTCGTGCGCCCGCTTCGCGAAACGCACGCAGGCGCAGCGCACAACTGTCACAGACGCCGCAGGCGCGATCTTCACTTTGATAGCATGACCACGTTAAATCGAACGGCGCATTTAGTTCAAGGCCAAGGCGCACAATCTCATGTTTGTGCATGGCGATCAGCGGCGTGACCACCTCAATCGTTCCTTCTTTCGTACCCGTCCGCACCACTTCGTTGAACGCCCGATAATACTCCGGCCGGCAGTCGGGGTAGCCGGAACTGTCTGGCTCGACGGCTCCTATATAAACCTTTTCGGCGCCCAGCACCTCGGCCCAACTCACCGCGACGGCCAAAAAATGCGCGTTGCGGAAAGGAACATAAGTGACGGGAATACCCGCGCCCAGCGCGTCCGATTCAGGAACCGCGATGCTCTCGTCGGTCAAAGCCGAGCCGCCGATGGCGCGGAGCGCTTCATTGCGAACCACAAGCCGGTCGCGGATGCCAAGCCGATCGCAGATACCCTGAAAGGACCTTAGTTCGCGCGCTTCCGTGCGCTGTCCGTAGCTGACATGCACCGCCGCTGCGTGATGGTCGCGCGCTGCCAGTGTCGCGCACACACAGGAATCCATCCCTCCACTGAGCAGGACAACGGATCGGGCCATCGGGCCATCGGGTGATCGGGTCATTGTGATCGGGTCATCGGGTCGCCGCAACTTCCGCAGCCGGAAACATGTGTTTTCTTCCGTCCGCCTGGTTAGATTTTACGCCCGCCAGCTGCGAGATTCCCTGTGCTCCGTCTCCGCGATAGAACTTGGTTTTGCTCTTAGATCACCCAATGGCCCGATCGCCGGATCACCCGATGATCACACGCCTTTCGCTGCCGGGTTCCAGATCAGCTTATGAATTTGCAGGCTCAGCCGCGCGGGCACATCATCGGCGAGGATCCACTGTGCAAGGATCTCGGGGTCTAACAGGCAATGCGAAGTGTCGCGCGCACCGGCCGCGTCCTTCTTGAACGCTGGAGAAAACAAAATGGCATACACGCGTCTGGAGAGCTGGTGCTGCGCAACAAAGTCGCGTGCAAATTCGTAATCTGCGCGGTCGGATAAAACGAACTTGAGTTCGTCGTGCTCCTGGAGCGAATTGAGATTGTCGAGAGCGAACGTATCCGCTTCTCCCGAATGCGGGCACTTCACATCCACAATTTTTACGACTTGCGCGGGAACCCGCGCCAGTGGCCGTTCCCCGCTGGTTTCGAGCAGAACTCTATATCCTGTCCCTACCAGCCGCTCCATCAGCGGAACCGCTTCGCGCTCCTGCAGCATAGGCTCGCCGCCGGTGATCTCGACCAGATTCTCGCGGGCAGGGGCGCCCGCGCCACACGGACTCAACCGTTCCACCTCGGTGAGCACCTCGTCGATCGTCATCTTCCGTCCGCCGTAGAAACTGAACTCGCTGTCGCACCATGTGCAACGCAGATTGCATCCAGTCAAGCGGACGAAAACGCAGGGCAGTCCCGCGTAAGTAGATTCACCCTGAAGGGATCGATAAATTTCGCTAATGTGCATGAAGCTATTGAGTCATTGAATCATTCAGTCATTGAATCATTGAAATTCCCGATCGAATGACTCAATGATTCAATCACTGAATGACTCAATGGCGAATCCCTCACTCCGAATAGGTCGCCGTGGTCGTTTCCGTCTCGAACACGGTGACGTCTTTCACGCGCACGCGGCCGTTGGTGACGTTTTTCAGGCGGGCATTGGTTTCATCGTAGAAATACTTCGAAAGATTTTCAGCCGAGGGATTCAGCACCGTAAACGGTTCGATATCGTTAATCATCTGATGATCCAGCCGGTCGATGACGTGCTTCATCACGTCCTTCAAATCCTTGAAATCCAGCAACAGGCCGGCCTTGTCGAGCTCTGCGCCCGCCAGCGTCACGCGGATCTTATAGTTGTGGCCGTGCGGATTCTCGCACTTCCCCTTGTAGTTGCGGAGGTAGTGTCCGGCGGCGAATGTGTCTTCAACGGTTACTTCGTACATGAAAATCCCCAACCCCTGATGCGTGCGGCTGATCAGATCAACACAATGAGACCAATGATTATTGTACCTTTGAATGGGGAGAAAGCGCCGCTTCCGCGCTCACCAATGCCTCTAATCGACCGGCTATGGCGAACGACGGACGAGCGACAAATCACGAACAATCAATGACTGCCGACACAATCACAATTCGCGAAGCTGGCCCTCAGGATCTGGAGACGATCCTTCATCACCGCCGGTCGATGTTTCGCGATATGGCTGAAGGCACGGTCGAGGAACTGGACGGCATGGTCGAGGTTGCGCGTCCGTGGGTGGCGCGGGCGCTGGCCGACGGCACTTATAAGCACTGGCTGGCGATCGATTCCCAGG
>JBAVYO010000058.1:0-35919 GCA_049698855.1 Terriglobales bacterium | reverse complement strand
GCTTAGCGCGTGGCGGCACTGGAACGATCACATAGGTTGTCAATTTTTCGGTGCGGAGGATACGAATAAGTTTGAGATCCTCAAGTGTTTTAAGAGTGCGCTGGATAGTGCGTTGTGAAAGATTTAGCAAGTCCGCCATTTTAGCGGTGCCGATCCATGTGGAGCGGGTTTCACAATTCATGTGACGCTCGAGGACATGGTAGACAGCGATGCCAACTGGTCCCACTTCGCGGGCATAGTGATCGATAAAACTGTTTTCGGTGATATAAAAATTGGCCCTTCGGCCACTGCGTACCGCTTCTCTCATTCCCGACTTACTCCTTGCTATTTCTTATGACTTACATAAATAACTGTAGTCTACGATCGCTCTAATTCGCCGTTCGTGCGAGAGAGGTTTGGCGGTTTTCCTGTGTACATCTTGTGGAGGGTGTGGGTTGTTTGTGGAGAACAGAGAAGACGATTTTGTGCTTCCGTGAGTCGGATGATTTCGGGAACATGAGATCCCTCGCCCACTCGCTCTGCTCGGGACTCGGAATGGCAACATAGTACTTACCAGCAGAGCTAAAACGACGCCTCATCCACGAGCAAATCAGGCGCGCTTCAGTCATCTCTTATTCTCCGGGTTCGTTGTTGCCGCTCGCGAGGTTGCCGAAGCGGGTTGAACCGTGCATGAACGCCAGGTGGAATTTTCCGATGGGTCCGTTGCGCTGCTTCGCGATAATAATTTCGGCACGGCCTTTAAGTTCGGGATCGTCCTGCTTGTAGATCTCTTCCCGGAAGATGAACATGACGACGTCAGCATCCTGCTCAATGGATCCGGATTCGCGCAGATCACTGAGCTGAGGGCGATGATCGCCGCCGCGGCTTTCGGGCGCGCGGCTGAGCTGCGAGAGCGCGACGACAGGCACTTCCAATTCCTTTGCGATGGCTTTAAGGCCGCGAGAGATGGCGGAAACTTCCTGCGTGCGATTTTCGAAACGCTTGCTGCCACCGGACATGAGCTGGAGGTAATCGACGACGATGAGGTCAAGCTGCCCGTGCTGAGCTTGTTTGAGGCGACGGGCCTTGGCGCGCATTTCGCTGAGTGAGATACCGGGGGTGTCGTCAATGAAGAGAGGGGCCTCGGCGAGTTCAGCGGCGGCGCGCAGTAATTTTTCCTTGTCCTCTTTCCAAAGCGAGCCGGTGCGGAGCTTGTGGGCGTCGATAATGGCGCGCGAGCTGAGCAGGCGATGGAGGAGAGCCTCGGCCGACATTTCGAGAGAGAACATGCCGACGACTTTCTTGTCGTCAATGGCGGCGTTTTCCGCGATGTTCATGGCGAACGAGGTTTTTCCCATGGAGGGGCGGGCGGCGAGGATGACGAGATCGGCTTTCTGGAAGCCGCTGGTCATCTCGTCGAGGTCGTCGAAATGGGTGGCGAGACCGGTGATGCGCTGGCCTCGCTGCATGAACGCATCGATGCCGCCGGAGTCGCGAATGGTTTCACTGATGCGCTGGAAGCCTTTACCAATGCGCTTTTCCGAAAGCGCGAAGACGGCGGCTTCGGCGTCATTGAGGATTTCATCGGCGGGATCGGCCTGCTCGCTGGCTTTGGCGATGGCGTTGTTGGCGACGCCGATGAGGCCGCGCAGCATGGCCTTGTCGCGGACGATGTGGACGTAATGCTCTATGGATGGTCGGTCAGGAACGCCATCGAGCAAACTGGAAACGTAGCCCACATCGCCGATGGCCTGGAGATCCTTATTCTGATCGAGCTCTTCGACAAGGGTGATGATGTCGATGGGACGCGAGGACTCGGCGAGGTCCATCATGCGCGCGTAAATGCGGCGATGGGAGTCGAGCGAGAAGTCGTCGGGGCGCAGATGCTCGGCGGCATCGTTGTAAGCGTGGTTGTCGAGCAGAATGGCGCCGAGGATGGAGCGCTCGGCTTCGATGTTCGCAGGCATGCGTCCGATAGTGGAGTCGATAGTCGCCACGATGTTTAGGGAGCGAGTTGAATCGTAATTCGTTTTAGGCTGTGTGACATTGTGCGTCGAGTCGGAAAACGCGTCCGAAATTTAATTTATTTTCGCGGCGCAATCCGGAGAGATTTTAGGCTCGTTGGAAAGAGTATGGCATGGGGAGAACAAAAAGCAAAGCCGCTTCACCGTCGAGTTACAGAATCACGGAGAATCCCAAAGCGCAGCTGAAAGCGCTGGCGGAAGTAGGGATACTTCGACTTGCCCGACGCGCGCTTCGCGCTTATCTCGCTGCCCTCAGGAAGACATCGGCTTTGGGGCATTTGTGATCGGGATAATATCCTGTTGATGCGCGACGGGACTCGGATGGGGAAGAAATGGAACTGGAAAAAACAAGTGCGGCTTGGGCCAGCCACCCAAGCCGCATTGTTGTCGCGGATGATTCTGACTGCCGTCTTCTGCCCTAAGGAGAAGATCGTCGTGCGTTGGCGCTCCAAAGAGTGCCGCGTATCGACGCCCGCTTGAGGCTAAGCCTCAAACATCTTGTTCAGCGCTTCCATCCTGCCTTGGAAGGAGGACTTCGGAGGAGGCCGCAATGCCCGGGCACCAGTTCACTGGACACGAACCGGATTTCCCCCGGTGACTCACCCTCGAGAGAATCACCGGCAACGCTGAACTTCGGTCGGCAGCGCTTCAGAAACATACTCGCGCTTGACTGATAAGCACTTTGCCGGAGCGCGAGCGGAGGCGCAACAGGAAAGAGGGGCGATTCTGTGCATAAGCTGTGGAGCGGGCGAAGTTCTTGTGGACGGGGCTAGGAAAACGAGGATCGGCGGGGTGGCAATTCGCGATTGCTCGATGTGCGGCACTCGGAATCGCCTCGCGGCTATTCATCATCTAGCGGCGACAAAATCATGAATCATTGATATCAAGCGCCGGCGCTGCGTTACACTACCCGCGATGATTGCGCATCTTCGCGGGACACTGCTGGTGAAGCATCCGAATCAGGCGATTGTCGAAACGCACGGCGTGGGCTATGAGGTGACGATCAGTGTGCCAACGTTTTCGGAAATGCCTGCGGCTGGAAGCGAAGTGGCGTTGCACATCCACACGCATGTGCGGGAGGATGCGCTCAGCCTCTACGGATTCTTGCGAGTGGGAGAAAAACAACTTTTTGAAAAACTGCTGACGGTGAGCGGCATTGGGCCGAAACTGGCGATTACGATTTTAAGCGGGATGCAGGCCGAGGAAATGACTGGGGCGATTCGCGGAGGCGATGTGGGGCGGCTGACGCGCATCCCAGGAATAGGGAAAAAGACGGCTGAGCGCATGGTGCTGGAGCTGCGCGACAAGCTTCCGGCTGTGTTGGAAGCGGCAGCGGCGAGCGCGCCCCAGAACAGCCCGGTTGAAGAGGATGTGATCTCTGCGCTGGTGAATCTGGGATATCAGCGGACGTCGGCGGAAAAGGCACTGCTCGGGGCGCGCAAAGCGAACGAGGCGGGAACGAAGAACTTTGAGGCGCTATTTCGCGAGGCGCTGGGAGGGCTATCGAAATAGTAGACTCAATCGGAGAAGGGGGAGTCGTGCGCAGGCTGGTTCCGGTCATTCTGGTGGTGTTGTGCCTGGTGGGAGTTTTCTTTTCGAAAGGGCCGCGGCTGGTCGATGAACGCGAGAACAAGGTGGTGACGAGGCCGCCGTATGGACACTTGGTCTCGGGCCGCGCGCGCGATCTGCACGAAGAGCTGACGATTGTCGATCTGCATGCGGATACGCTTTTGTGGGGAAGGGACCTGCTCCGACGCTCGCGGTATGGGCACGTGGACATTCCGCGGCTGGCCGACGGTAATGTGGCGTTGCAGGTGTTCTCGCTGCCGACAAAGATGCCACGCGGGCCGAACCTCACTCGTAACGCCGACACAAGCGACGAAATCTTCTGGCTGGCGGTGATGGAGCGGTGGCCACTGAAGACGTGGGGAAGCCTGACGGAGCGGGCGGTGTACGAGGCGAGCCGACTGCACGATGTGGCGATCGCATCACGCGGAGGCTTCGCGCTGATTGAGAGCGCAGCCGACCTTACGAACTATCTGGCGCGCCGGCAAGCGGATTCCCACCTGACGGCGGGGCTGCTCGCGATTGAAGGAGCACACGCACTGGATGGCAAACTGGAAAATCTGGACGTGCTGTACAGCGCAGGGTATCGCATGATGTCGCCGAGCCATTTCTTCGATAACGATATTGGAGGATCATCAGCAGGGATAGACAGGATCGGGCTGACCGATAAAGGCAAGGAATGGGTACGGCAGATGGAGGCGCGGCACATGATCATCGACCTGGCGCATGCCTCGCCGAAGACGATTAGCGATGTGCTGGAGATGGCGACGCGACCCGTGCTCGTGTCACACACCGGCGTGAGGGGGACATGCAGGAACAACCGCAATCTCACGGACGATCAAATACAAGCAGTGGCGATGAAGGGCGGGCTAATCGGAATTGGATACTGGAACGTGGCAACCTGCGGACGGGATGCACGGTCGATTGTGAAGGCGATGCGGTATGTTTCCGATCGAGTGGGGGTGGAGCATGTGGCGCTAGGATCGGACTTCGATGGAGCGGTGACGGAACCTTTCGATACAACCGGCGTGGTGGAGATCACGGCGGCTATGATGGATGCTGGATACTCGGAGAAAGAGATCCGCATGGTCATGGGAGAGAATGCGGTGAAGTTTCTGACGGAGAATCTGCCGGCGCGGTGATTGCATGATGGAAAGGTAGGGGTCCTTCGACTTGCGTCTGCTGCGCTTCGCTTGCAGCCGCGGTGCTCAGGAAGACAAGCGCGAGATTACTTGTTAGCACGGTAAGTATCGGCAAAAGACGCGAACCACGGGGGGCACGGAGGAAAGCGGAACTCAGCGGCTCGTTAGTTGCCGACGAAGCGGAGGTAGAGGTCGCGGTCTTCGCGGCAGTGTTCGGCCATCTGCTTGACTCGTTGCCAGGCTTCCATTTGCGGTTCGTCGCGGACGCGATCCTTAGCGCGCTCCCATTCCTGAAGGAAGGCTTCCATTTGTAGATGGTTGAATACAGTCTTGCCGAACGGGTCGACGCCGCTCAGCAGCACAAAGCCGGGATCGGTCGCGCCGGGAATCACTCCGTTAAGAATGACCCATTCGCCGTGCTCGCCCAAGTCGTCTTCCAGTTTGACCACCCAAGACATCGCAAATCCTCAAAAACTGTCTGGGCGGAAATGTAACAGTGTTGACGGGAGTTTTCAAAGTGAGGAGATAGCCGAAGGTAACTTCGCGGGAGTGACGCGGGGCACGTGCGAAATTGAGAGCTTGCAACGTTGGCGGACAAACGAAGAAACTAGCAGGCAGAGTTGCTGGGCCTAGCAAAACACTCCTTATGAATATTGGATTTTTTGGTGGCAGCTTCGACCCCATACACAAGGGACACATTTCGCTGGCGAGCGCGGCGGCGGATCGCTATGAGTTGCGGCAGGTGTTGTTTGTGACGGCCAATGTTCCTCCGCATAAGCAGAAGCATCCGGTAACGCCGTTTGCGCACCGCTATGCGATGGTAGCGCTGGCTACGCAGGATGAAAAGCGGTTTGTGCCGTCGCTGCTGGAAGCGCCGGAGGCGGAGCTGTGCCCTGGGGGACAGGCGGCGGGCGCTACTCGGGCGAAAGCCGGACAGCCGAGGGCGGCTGTCCCTACGCAGACAATCCCTATGCAAGGCGGGGTGAACTACACGATTGATACTGTGCGTCGGCTGAAGGCTAGGCTAAAGAAAGCGGACCGGCTGTTTTTGCTGATTGGGATTGATGCCTTCCGCGACATTGCGAAATGGCAAGAGGCGCGCGCGCTGCTCGGAGAATGCGAGTTTGTCGTGGCGAGCCGACCGGGGTATTCGCTGCGCGACGTGGCGGAGGCGTTGCCGGAAGAGCTGCGTCCGGCGGCGGCTGTGACACGGCCATTTCACAAACAGCCGGCGACCGGCGACCTAATGCTGCCGGGAGTGAGACTGCATTTGCTCGAAGGAGTGCATCAGAATATTTCCGCGACGGCGATTCGGGAAGCGGCGGCGAGTGGGAAATCGATGGCGCGATGGGTTGATCCGCGGGTGGGGGAGTACATTAAGAAGATCGGGCTGTATTAAGACCGATGGCCGAGAGGACACTCACTATTAGGAAAATTAGGTTAGCGATATCAGCACTGATCTGTCTGGGCGTGGCGGCTCACTCGCAGGAAAAAGCGCCACAGCTCCTGTTTCGTGCTGCCCACTGTCTCGCGGTCAAAGATTTCTTGCCAGCCTCAAAAGCTAAAGAGCTGACTTTCGGGTACTTCCTAGATGAAAACTCCTATGAGCCTGACAAAGAAATTTACCTGGTAAAGTATGCGGCTCCTACTCGCCCGAATGGATTGGTTTTTGCCGTCGTCTTAACGGAACATGATGGCAGTCAAGACTTTAATATCCAAAATAATGCTAGTTTCATTCTGTCGAAGGATGTGCTCGGCGTTGACTTTGTAAGCCCCCCACTTGGTGGTACGTGGACGCAGGAGCATCTTGCTTTGGCCATCAAGCAGATTGAGAAACAGCCCAGGTTCACCCTGTCTGTGAAAGATCTATACGCTGCGGACCCTTCCATCCGTTGCGAGTCATACACTGATCCTCAGCCGGGAAGGTGATAGCTCTGGCTTCTGCAATCTTGCCGCTCCACGCGATACAATCAAACAACTCACCTATGGCTGCAAAAAACGACCTCAAACATCAGATCGGCGAAGCGATTCTCGCCTGTCAGGAAAAACAAGCGGAACAACTGACCATTCTCGAACTGGAGCAGGGGTCGGGCGCATTCACGGATTATTTCTTAATGGCCAGCGGAACGAATTCGAGGCAGATTCAGGCGATTGCCGACGCGGTGGATGAACGGCTGGAAGCGATGGGCCTGCGCGCCACACACAAGGAAGGCTACAAGCAGGCGGAGTGGGTGCTGCTCGATTACGTGGACTTTGTGGTGCATGTCTTCTCGGAGAAGGCTCGCCAGTTCTACGATCTGGAGCGGCTGTGGAAGTCTGCGCGGCGGATGGAGCCGGAGGAATTGCTGCCCAAGCCGAAAAAGACTCGGGCCACCAAAGCCAAAGCTGCCGCTCCACGCAAGAGCGCGAAGAAGTCGAAGGCCTGAAATTTCACTGAGACTTTGTGAAGATTAAAGTGGCATGGATCGGGAAGACGAAAGAGGCGGCGATTCAGAGTCTGACCGGAGAATATTTGAAGCGGATCGCGCGCTATGCAGAGGTTGAGGGCCTGGCGGTAAAGGACGAAGCGGCGGTGCTGGCGCTGGCGCGCGGCGAACGGGGGAAGGATCGCGGGCGGGACAAGCTGGTTCTTCTCGATTCGCGGGGAAAGCAATTTTCCTCCGAAGAGCTGGCTGCGTTTCTGGAGCGCGAGCAAGTGCAGGCTCTTCCGCTGCTGTTTGCGATTGGCGGGAGCGATGGGTTCAGCGATGAGGCACGGCGGCAGGCGGCGCTCACGCTCTCGCTGGGCAAGATGACATTGCCGCACGAGCTGGCGCGAGTTGTGCTCCTGGAGCAGATATACAGGGCGTTCACCATTCTGAAGAATCATCCTTATCATTTGGGGCATTAGCGGCGGCTGACTTCGCGTATCTGCGATGGCGGCGGGCGAGGCGCCCCCCACGACAGCCGGCGGAAAGCGCCAGCGCTACAGTTAACGGCCAGCATCCGCCGAGGTTAGCGCCCAAAAGATGGGCGCGAACCTGGGGCACCAAGCTGCGGCGCCCAAATCAGAGATGGCGGAGATTCTTTCCGCGGCCCGCTAGAGCGGCAAGGTGTAGCGGCAGGGCAGTAACGACAAAGTAACGGGACAGGGGCCGAAAAGACGCGCGGGAAGCGACGAAGACGTGCCATGATGTGCACTTCGGGAAGCTTTTCAGACTGCGGCGTGTGACTTATTGTGTAGTTGCACGACGATTCGGCTTGAAGAGCGAGGCCCTCCCCCAAATGAAAAACCCGTATGAAGTGCTGAGACAGAAGGAACAGGAGCTGACGCGAATCCGCAAGGAGATGGACGCGCTGCGGATTGCGGTTCGGTTGCTCGGCGCTGAAGATACACCTCCGATCACGCAAGAAGCCCGACCCCAACTCACCCGCGTGGTGGAAATGCCGTAACGGCGGCACTTTCACCATTTCCTCCGGCGGACGGTCTCAGACTGTCCGCCGTTATCGTTTGGCACCGGAGGCTTACCGCAGCGCTAAGGAAACTCTGGCTTAGTATCTTCTAAAGGGCGAGAGCTGCCGCAGATCGCCGATTTTTCGCGGGCTTGGACGCCAGCGCTTAATCAGAGTTTCCCTAAAGCGCTGCGCTACTCCAACCCAGAGCTCTTGCCTCCTTGGAAAGCTTCCTGTTCTAGTGCGGATCTAACGCGAACGACCCTAGCCAGCGGGTGTAAATCCCCTGCGCTCCGCGTACAATCACAGATTCGGACTTCATACTTATCTGGTATCTGGGATCTTGCATGCCGGAGCTTCGCCGCGGTCTCATCATTGTGAATACTGGCCCGGGCAAGGGCAAAACCACTGCTGCCATGGGAACAGCTCTGCGTGCGGTAGGGCAGGGGATGCGGGTTCTGATGTTGCAGTTTTTGAAGGGATCGTGGCATTACGGCGAACTCGACGCGGTGCAGGCTTTTGGCGACAAGTTTGTCATGAAGCAGATGGGGCGCGGGTTTGTGAAAGTTGGGGCGGAGAAGCCCGATCCGGAAGATGTGCGGATGGTCGAAGAGGCGTGGAGCGAGGCTGAGACCGCGATTCGGTCGGGCGAGTGGGATCTGGTGGTGCTCGACGAGATTAATTATGCGATCAGCTACGGCATGCTGGATCCCGCTAAAGTGGTGGCTGCGTTGAAAGAACGACCGGAGATGGTGCACGTGATCTTGACCGGACGGAATGCGCATCCGACAATTGTGGAGATTGCCGACACGGTGACGGAAATGCGCCAGGTGAAACACGCATACGAGAAGGGCGTGATGGCGCAGAGAGGAATCGAGTACTGATATTGAATCATTGAATCATCGGTTCATTGAATCATTTTTCATTCTCTTAAGTGAACCGATGACTAAATGATTTAATGATTCAATCGCATTATGGCGTGGTTTAAACGACAATCCGGGGAGATCGACGCGGCGGGCGAGAAAAAAGTCCGAACTGAAGGGTTGTGGGTGAAGTGCGACAGCTGCCGGCAGATCATTTGGAAAAAGGATCTGGAGGAGAATCTGAATGTTTGTCCGAAGTGCGACAAACATTTTCGGATTCACGCACGCACACGGCTGGCGCACCTGCTCGACGATGGAAAATATGAAGTTTTCGATGGCAATCTGGCTTCGACCGACCCGCTCAAGTTCGTGGACCTGAAGCCATATTCCTCGCGGCTGAAGCAGGCGAAGGCTGACACGGGACTGAAAGACGCTGTGATCAATGCGCATGGGAAGCTGGATGGCCGTCCCGTGATTGTCAGCTCGATGGAGTATGCGTTTATCGGCGGAAGCATGGGCGCGGTGGTGGGTGAAGCGATCACACGCGCGATTGAGAAGGCGACCGAAACGCGAACGCCGCTGATTATTGTTTCGGCGTCGGGTGGAGCGCGCATGATGGAAGGCGCGATCAGCCTGATGCAGCTGGCGAAAATTTCGTCGGCGCTGGCGCGGCTGGACGACGCCAAGGTTCCTTATATTTCCGTATTGACGGACCCGACGACCGGAGGCGTGACAGCGTCGTTTGCCATGTTGGGCGACCTCAATATAGGCGAACCGGGGGCGTTGATTGGATTCGCGGGGCCGCGCGTGATTGAGCAGACGATCCGGCAGAAGCTGCCGCCGGGGTTCCAGCGGTCGGAGTTCCTGCTGGAGCATGGAATGCTGGATGCGGTTGTGCCGCGTAAGGAGATGAAGGGGTATATCGCGCGGGCGCTGGCGTTCATGGGAAGCAGCTCTCAGCCATCAGCCGTCAGCCATCAGGCGTAAGCCCGTTATTCGTCGTTCTCTGTTCGCCAAAGCCTATCCTTGGCGGGGTGGCTAGGGATGCTGCTCAGGCCTTCCACAAAGCAATTTGACCTCCAACAGCCTCGTTCTAATGCGAGAGAGTCGAATCCAGCGCCTCAAATTGTTATCCTTGTCCGTATACAGAGCCTTGATTCGCGAAGAGCGAGCAGCGATCTTGTCCTACGAAACCGCAGTGGCGCAGATGTATGCGTTGGGTCATGAGCTGACTCAGACGCCGTCGCACAAGTTTGACCTGGAACACATGCGGGTGGTGCTGGCGGCGCTAGGGCGTCCAGAGAAGGCCTTTCCGAGCGTCTTGATTGCGGGCACGAACGGCAAAGGCTCGACGGCCGCGACTCTCGCTTCCATCCTACAGGCTTCTGGGATGAAGACCGGGCTTTATACTTCGCCGCATCTGGTGCGCATCAATGAGCGGATTCGGCTCGATGGGCACGCGATCGGCGATGACGACTTTGCGCTGGTTCATGATGTGGTTGGGAGAACAGCTGAGCGGCTGGTAAGCGAAGGGGATCTGCCGTGGCATCCGAGCTTTTTTGAGATGCTGACGGCGATGGCGTTTGAGTATTTTGCGCGCAATCGTCCAGAGATTGTGGTGCTGGAAGTCGGAATGGGCGGGCGGCTGGATGCGACGAACGTGGTCGAACCGCGGGTGAGCATCATTACGGATATTGCGCTCGATCATCAGAAGTTTCTGGGCGAGACAATCACCGAGATAGCGCGCGAGAAGGCGGGGATTATCCGCCAAGGCGGAGTGGTGGTGACGCTGCCGCAACTCGCGGAAGCGAACGACGTAATCGGCCATGCGATTCTGGACGCGGGGGCGCGGGCGGTGAACGCGGTGCCGTATGTTCCGCCGGTTTCACCGGGGAGTCAGTTGCCAGTTGCCAGCGGCCAGTTGCCAGGTAGTTCTCAGTTCTCAGTTCCCGGTTCTCAGTTTTCAGGCGACAGTTCGCAGGTTTCGTCCGCTGCTGGGCTTAGGCAGCGGTACTTGCTGGAATTGCTCGGCACTACGATTACCGTAGAGTCGCCGTTGATTGGACGACATCAATTCAGGAACACCGCGCTGGCGGTTGCGGCGGCGGTGGAGCTGAACGAGCAAGGATTCAAGCAGATTACGCCCGCGGCGATTGAGCGCGGGATTCGCGAGACGCATTGGCCGGGGCGGTTTCAGGTGGTTGCGGGTGCGATGCAGCCTGATCACGCAGGCTTGGCTCCGAGTATGAAAAAGCCGAAAGCCGAGAGCCGAAAACCGGTCGAGTATGTGTTCGATGTGGCGCATAATCCGGCGGGAGCATGGGCGTTGCGAGCGACGCTCGCTGCTGTCTATGGCGACCGGCCCATCACGATGGTGTTTGGTGTTCTGCGCGATAAAGCTATGGCCGAGATGGCTGAGATTCTGTTTCCGATTGCCGAGCGCGTGATCGCGACTCATGCGGACAATCCCAGGTCGGCGACTCCCGTGGAAATTCGGCAGGCTGCGGCGCGCGTTGCGGGGGAGATAGGTGAGGCGGAAAGCGTTCGTGAGGCGCTGGAACAGGCCGCCGAAGCCATCGAGCCCAATGGGCTGGTGGTAGTGACCGGATCGATTTACGTAGTCGGAGAGGCGATGCGTATGCTGGGCGCGCGCATCTAATCTACAGGGTCATTGGGCGAGAAGAGTCGTTTTAGTAGCCGATAGATCGAGCTCCGATTTGGGTATCGGTAAAGGCGTTAACCACGGGGTACACAGAGTACACGGAGGCCTAAAAGCCAAGGCGCAACCTCTGTAGGGTTTTTTTTGCAAAAGAAAGCACCAAACGGAACCTTGAATAAGATTGCCACAACTACTGTCGAGCCGGAGAAGGCCGGGGCCGAACTGCGCTCGGCATGGACTGGCGAGGCGCCGCCCGTCCTCACACAAGCAGTTGCCGCTACAGTCCCTGCGCGGGGCGGGGCGGTTCGGCATTATGGGTGGGGCAGCCGGCTGCGCTCCTACTTCATCATCGATCCCCTGATTTGGAGTTACACGATCCTGCTGGGATCGCTGTCACTGGTTTGCTCGCTGTTTGACAAGAGCGGAAGGATTCAGCACGACTTGGCGCGGGCGTGGTCGTGGCTGATCATGAAGACGATTTTTTCGCCGGTCACGGTGACGGGGAATACTACGGCTGTGGCGTCGGGCGCGAGCAATGCTCCTAGGGTGTTTGCGGTTACGCACGCCTCCGCGATGGATATTCCCATCCTCTACGTTTATTTGCCATTTCAATTTCGGATCATTTTTAAGAGCGAGCTGCTGTCATATCCGTTCGTGGGATGGCATTTGAAGCGGTCGGGGCAGGTTTGCATCAACCAGCAGAACCCGAGGGCGTCGGTGGGTGCGATTAAATCGGCACTAAGGAGCCTGCGCGACGGGATGCCGCTGGTGATCTTCCCCGAAGGTGGACGCACGCCGGACGGGAAAATACAACCGTTTTTGCCGGGGGCATTTTTCCTGGCGATCAAGGCGCAGGCGGAGATTGTGCCGCTTGCGCTGGTGGATACATTCGATCTGTTGCCAATGAACACGTATCACATCCGCTGCCAGCCGCTGGAAATGCGCATAGGCGAGGTGATTCCGACGGCGGGGCTCGGGATGGCGGATATGGAATCGCTGACCGCGCGGGTGAAAGCGTCGATTGAAGAACTGCATGGAGCGCCGCGAACGACGTAGCGGCGCACGCCTGAATTTTTTCCTCCCTTGGAAGCGAGGGCCTGGTCGCCTCTTCGGCTAGCTCAGGGCAGGCTGGCAACGTCCTCACAATACGCTGTCTTCTTCCGTAGCAAATCATCGCTTTTCTATTTTGGCTAGCTTTCATCAGCCGGACCGTCGCTCGCGTATAGTGTCCCAGCTTTGGGATCCTGCCCCGCAACGACCCCGCGCGTGTAACGACGCTTGAGCTTCCGCCAATGCTAAACTCTAGGATTCAGCTGAATATAAAGGGTCAATCTATGTCTGACAGCATTCATGTGAAGTTTCCCGACGGTGGCAGCAAAGAATTTCCCAAGGGCACGACGGCGCTGGAGGTGGCGAAGTCGATCTCGCCGCGGCTGGCGGACGCGGCGCTGGCGGCCAAAGACAACGGCGACCTGATCGACCTAACCCGGCCGCTCGAAAAAGACGCCGAGTTGCGCATCCTGACGGACAAAGATCCGGAGGCGCTCGAGGTCTATCGCCATTCATCGGCGCATTTGATGGCGGCGGCGGTGCTGGAACTGTTCCCGGAGACCAAGCTCGGGCATGGGCCGTCTACGGAGAACGGGTTCTTCTATGATTTTTACCGCGAGACTCCGTTTACGCCGGATGATCTCGAGAGGATCGAAAAGAAGATGCAGGAACTAGTCGCGCAGGATTTGCCTTACGCACGCGAGTTTCTGCCTCACGCCGAGGGGTTGGAACGCTTCAAGAAGGAAGGGGACTTCATGAAGTGCCACTTCATCGCGCAGTTCACCAAGCCCGATGAAAAGATTTCGATTTATAAGACCGGCAAGTTTCTGGATTTTTGTCGCGGGCCGCATATTCCTTCGACCGGCAGAATCAAGGCGTTCAAGCTGCTGAATATTGCCGGCGCGTATTGGCTGGGGGATGAAAAGAATCCTCAACTGCAGCGGATTTACGGCACGTCGTTTTTTTCCAAGAAAGACCTCGATGCCTATCTGAACAGTGTTGAAGAGGCGAAGAAGCGCGACCATCGCGTGCTGGGCAAGCAACTCGACTTGTTTTCAATCCAGGAACTGGCCGGGCCGGGGCTGATCTTCTGGCATCCGAAGGGCGGGATTATCCGCAAAGAGATGGAAGACTGGATGCGCGAAGAGTACCTGCGGCGCGGGTATTCGCTCGTATGCACGCCGCACGTGGCGCGGCGGCAATTGTTCTACACCTCGGGCCATGAGGGCTATTACTCGAACAATATGTTCGACGCGATGGAGCTTGATGATGCTGAGTATCGGCTGAAGCCGATGAACTGCCCGGGGCACATTTTGATTTATAAGGACTCGCTGAAATCGTATCGCGATTTGCCGGTGCGGCTGGGCGAGCTGGGCACGGTGTATCGGTATGAGCGCTCGGGCGTGATGCATGGCTTGATGCGTGTTCGCGGGTTTACCCAGGACGATGCCCACATCTTTTGCACGCCCGAACAGATCGAGTATGAAATTGGAGGCTGTCTCGATTTTGCGCTCGAAGTACTCAAGGATTTCGGGTTCACCGAATTTCAGACCGAGCTTTCCACTTGGAATCCCGATGATCGCAAGAACTTTGTCGGCAGCGATGAGCAGTGGAAGCTGGCGACCGAGTCGCTGGAAAAAGTTCTTGCCGGGCGGAAGATTCCATACAAGACGATTCCTGGCGAAGCCGCGTTTTATGGGCCGAAGATCGATGTGAAGCTAGTGGATGCTATCGGTCGGCTGTGGCAGCTTTCGACTGTACAGTTCGATTTCAATCTGCCGCAGCGGTTTGGATTGGAGTATGTGGCCGAGGATGGCACGCGCAAACAGCCGCTAATGGTGCATCGGGCGCTGTATGGGTCAGTGGAGCGTTTTTTTGGTGTGCTGATCGAGCACTATGCCGGAGCGTTTCCGGTATGGCTCTCGCCGGTACAGACGGTGATGATTCCGATTGCCGAGCGGCATGTGGAGTACGCGGAGAAAGTCGCGGCGCAGCTGCGCGCGGCCGGCGTGCGCGTGGAGGTGGATGCGCGAAACGAGAAGATGAACGCCAAGATCCGCGAGCACGCAATGCAGAAGGTGCCGTTTCTGCTGGTGGTCGGCGACAAAGAGGCGGAAGCGAACAAGGTCAACGTCCGTACACGGGGGAAAGAGAAGACTGAAGACATGGGGACAGCGGACTTTGTCGAGAAGATTAAGAAGCTGATTCGGGAACGGGTTGCTGCGTTGTAGTCTGGTAACGTGCTGGCGTCGCCAAGCCAGCTCCAGGCGTGCCTAGCGAAGTTGACGGCCCAGTTTGTAACCATGAAAATCCCGCACTGACAGCGGGATTTTCATGGTTTTGGGAGTGATTTACCGCCTGTCCGATATCGCTCTTGTACGCACCGCCCTGCGGCGCAGCCGAGTTGCCGCAATTGTTGGCCCGCGGCAGTGTGGAAAGACGACACTCGCGCGGCAGTTTGTTGCTCCCGGTTCACCCAATTATTTTGATCTCGAAGATCCGGCAAGCCTGGCTCGCCTCAGCGAGCCGGATACCGCTCTCCGCCCGTTGCGCAAAGTGGTCGTGATCGATGAAGTGCAGCGGCGTCCCGAGCTGTTTCCCTTGTTACGCGTTCTGGCCGACCGCAGGCCTCTGCCCGCGCGCTTCCTTATTCTTGGCAGCGCTTCGCCGGAGTTGTTGCAGCAATCGTCGGAGACGCTCGCGGGACGGCTGGAAACAGTCCCGCTGGAGGGTTTCCGGCTCGCTGATTTGGGAGCCTCCGCGCAGGCGCGCCACTGGCTTCGGGGCGGATTCCCGCTAGCTTACCTGGCTCGAACCGAAACCGACTCCCTGGCCTGGCGGCGGCAGTTCCTACAGACATTTCTGGAGCGCGACATGCCCCAGCTGGGCATCACGATTCCCGCTGTTTCGATGCGGCGCTTCTGGACCATGATTGCCCACTACCACGGGCAAATCTGGAACGCGGCTGAAATGGCGCGCGCCATCGCGCTCAATGAATCCACGGTGCGCCGTTATCTCGACCTGACGACAGGCGTGTTCATGGTTCGCCAGCTGCAGCCGTGGTTTGAGAATCTCAAAAAACGGCAAGTCAAGGCACCTAAGGTGTACGTACGCGACACGGGGCTGCTGCACGCGTTGCTGGGCATTGCGAATCGGCAAGACCTCGAGTCGCACCCCAAGGTGGGCGCTTCGTGGGAGGACTACGCCGTAGAGGAAGTGCTGAAGTCGTTTCGCCCCGACGAGGCCTATTTCCGGGCCACACACAACGGGGCTAAGCTCGATCTGTTGCTGTTCAAGAATGGGCGCCGCATTGGGGTTGAATGCAAGCGCGCGGACGCGCCCCGGCTGACACCTTCGATGCGGATTGCGTTGACCGACCTAAAGCTCGATTACCTGTATGTTCTCTATCCGGGCGACAGAGCTTATACACTGGCAAAAAATGTTGAGGTCATGCCGCTGGGCGAGTTTGTGAAGGCAAAATAGACCGCCAGGAACGGTCGAGGGCGGATGTTCCTATGACTGGCTTCCTTGAGGCTGCTCGAACGCCTGTGTTAGGATCAATAATTTCGCAGGCGATGCCGCGTCTGGCCTGTACCAGCTCTCTTCTTTAAGATACGGCCCAGCCGGAGTTTTCCATCCCGCGGTTGCGGTACGTCAGCGATCTGCGGAGCTTGGCTCCGCGGACAGCCGAAGGCGGCTGTCCCCACGTGCATAGGGCCGAGACGCCGTCCCTGCACACTTGAAGGAGACAAATCGTGAAAGTTTACGAAGCAGCCAGCCTCCGCAACCTTGCCTTGATCGGGCATGGGCGCGCGGGCAAAACCACCCTTGTTTCGGCGATGCTGCAAACTGCGGGAGCAACGCAGCGTTTCGGGCACGTCGATGACGGCACATCGACCACCGATTACGACGACGAAGAAATTGCCCGCAAGATGTCGATCGCGACCGGCCTGGCCTTTGTGGAGTGGGGCAAGAGCAAGCTGAACCTGCTCGATACTCCGGGATTCAACATGTTCGTGCACGACGCGAAGATGGCACTGCCGGTGGTGGATGCGGCGCTGGTGGTCGTGGACGGCGTGGCGGGCGTTGAGGTCGTGACCGAGCGCGTTTGGGGATACTGCGAGGAAATAAATTTGCCGCGCATGATCGTGGTAAGCCGCATGGACCGCGAGCGCGCGGATGCGACGCGCACGCTGGAGTCGCTGACCACGGCCTTTGGCCGCGCCATCACGCCGCTACAGTTGCCGATTGGGACCGAGAAGAATTTGAGCGGAATCGTCGATCTGGTGCGGATGAAGGCGTACACATACGAGATGGGCGGAAGCGGCAAGGGCAAGGAAGGGCCAATTCCGGCGAATTTGGCAGATGCCGCGAAGGAAGCGCATGAGAAGCTCGTCGAACTGGTCGCCGAAGGGAAAGACGAGTTGATGGAGGAGTACTTCGCGACCGGCACCATCCCGGAAGAGCATCTGGTGCCGGCGCTGCACGAAGCCATCCGCGAGGACAAACTTTTTCCCGTGCTGTTTACATCGGGGCTCGGCAATATTGGCGTCGACGAGCTGATGGATTTTATTGTCGACTACACGCCGGCGGCCAACGAGCATCATGTGATCACGGGCGAACCGGTCGGGGGAAATGGGACTCCGGCTGAGCGCAAGGGAACGGACAACGAGCCAGCGTCGGTTTATGTGTTCAAAACCGTGTCCGATGCCTTCTCCGGCCGCATTTCCTATTTCAAGGTTTTCTCGGGTGTACTCAAGAATGATGCCTCGCTGCAGAATTTCAACCGCAATATGCAGGAGAAGTTCGCGCACATCTCCGTGGTGCAGGGCAAGACCATGGTTCCCATTCAAGAGTTGCACGCGGGAGATGTTGGCGCGGTCGCGAAACTGAAAGAGACGCTAACTGGGGACACGCTGGGTGACAAGAACGCGCCGATTCAGTATCCGCATGTGAAGCTGCCGGAGCCAGCGATCACGTTTGCGATTGAGCCGAAAACGCGGGCGGATGAAGACAAGCTGGGCATTGGGCTGCATAAGCTGATGGAAGAGGATGCGATGCTGCGCTTCTTCCGCGATCCGCAGACCAAGGAATTTCTGATTGCAGGTACGGGACAGCAACATATTGAAGTTGTGGTCTCGAAGATGAAAAAGCGATATCACGCGGAAGTGGTGCTGAAGGCGCCGAAGGTGCCGTATCGCGAGACGATTCGCGGGAAGGCCGACGTTCAGGGGCGGCACAAGAAGCAGACGGGGGGACACGGACAGTATGGCGACTGCAAAATTAAAGTGGAGCCGCTGCCGCGCGGCGGGGAGTTTGAGTTCGTCAATGACATTTTCGGCGGAGCGATTCCGAAGAACTATATTCCTCCGGTCGAAAAAGGAATCAGAGACGCCGCGGCGCGTGGCTATCTGGCCGGATTCCCAATGGTCGATTTCCGCGTGATTTTGTATGACGGGTCGTACCACGATGTGGATTCGAACGATTTGTCTTTCCAAATGGCGGGGCGCATTGCGTTCAAGAAGGCGATGGAAGTGGCCAAGCCTACTTTGCTTGAGCCGATTATGAATGTCGAGATCACAGTGCCGGACGAGTTTGCCGGGACGATTATGGGCGACCTGAACAGCCGGCGCGGCCGCATTCAGGGCATGGATAACAAGGGCGGCAACACGATTGTGAAGGCAGAGGCTCCCATGGCGGAGATGCTGACTTATGGCGCCGACTTGACTTCGATGACGCAGGGCCGCGGCAGCTTCAACATGGAAATGCACCACTACGACATGGTCCCGGCACAACTACAGGAGAAGATTATCGAGAAGTCGAAGGCCGAGCGCGGCGAGGTGAAGGAAGAAGAGGAGTAGGAACAAGCCCCGGACGGCGCCCGTCGCATCTCCCCCGGCGCCGTGCGAAGCCTAGGAATTAAGGCGTCCTTTCCATTAAATCGTTTCCTGATCGGGCATTCTGGCGTACGATGCAGAGTTCGAACTCGCTCAGGAGGTCCTTCATGTTGCACCGGAATCCTCTACGCCTTTTACGTTTCATCTCTTCTTATTGTTACTCCGTCGATTGCTGCTCTTTCGTGAATCAGCCTCCCATTCGGCGCTTGTCGACTGTTGCGTTTGCTCTCTTACTCCTCTCTCTGCCTGCTATATCCCAGGAGAACAAAACCGACATGCTCGAACTTGACCATGTATCCGTTTGCGGGTCGAATCTCGACACGTTGCGGCAAGCGTTCACCGATGTCGGGCTGACTCCGGATTTCGGCGGCCCGCACGGCAATGGCATCACGCAGATGGCGGCGGTTGGCTTCGACGACGGAACCTATATCGAGTTGATTGCCCCGATCAAAGCGGGAGCGACCTCGGGCTCGGATTGGGCCAAGTTTATGGGCGAGGATGCGGTGACGTGCGCGTGGGCTGTGGGCACAAATGTGTTGCTGCAGGAAGTGGATCGGCTGAAGAAAGCCGGGATTGCGGCGACCACTCCGCAGCGCGGCAGCCGCAAGCGGCCAGACGGCATGGCGGTGGAGTGGACGACGGCGGATGTGGGATCGGGCACAGCTGGTTCGGTGATGCCTTTCATGATTGAAGATGAGACGCCGCGCGCGTGGCGTGTGCAGACTTCGGCGAGCGTGCAGGGGGCTCCGGTTTCCGGCATAGAGAACATTGTGATCGCCGTGAGCAATCTGGACGCGTCGGTTGCCATGTTCCGCAAGGCGTATGGATGGTCGGAGCCGCTGATGGAGAATCAGAAAGACTGGGGCCGGATGGCGTATTTCCCGGGCGAGCCGGTCATTCTGGTGGCGGCTTCTGGAGGATGGATCTCCGATCGGATTGCGAAGTTTGGCGAATCTCCGGTGGCGATTTTGCTGGCGGGGCGTGAGTTTCAGGGAGCAGTGAAGAAGTACAAACTCGGCGGCACAAAGACGTGGTTCGGCCAGAAGGTGGCGTGGTTCGATGCAGGTAAGCTGAAGGGCGTGCATCTGGGCGTGATTGGGCAGTGAGGCGGCGCAGTTGATGGCCTGGCCCCCTGCGCTTGACCGAGCACTATGTCAGTCCGAGAAGGAGAGAGTTGTGGAGACGATTCGGCGTAGCTTGATACAAACGATTCTTATCGTTGCCGTCGCGGTCGGATGTGTACTGGCGCAGAGTGTTCCCGAGAAGCACGTGAAAGACATACAGGCCGAACAACCGCAGGATGTGATATATGCGAGCCCCCTGTGCCAGCAGGCCAAAGCTGCGCGCCTCCCAGCCCCCCAATACTACGGCCGCCTTCGTGAAGTGAATCCGGCGACATTAGAAAAAGACCTGCCCACATTGATGCAGAAGAGCGACGAGGTGGTCCTGGCCGGCAGGCCCAACGGTGGAGCTATGGCTGTTTCTCCTTCCGGTGAGGATGCTATTTGGTACCGAGATGTGAGGGTGTTGCATACATGGAAAGGCTCTCACAAGGTCGGCGATATTCTTACCTTCGCGTTTCCAACCGGAACGGTCAGATGTGGACCCGGCGAGCATGATATTGCGAGAACTTTGACAGGGCGCGGCGATAAATTGTTCGCTGGCTCCTACATGCAAGAGGGGCCGTCTGTTCTGTTCTTGCGGCACGGTGATACAGGACTCATCGGGGGACTAAGACTTACAGGCGGCGACGGCACGCAAGGAATGTTCGTCGTAAAGCCCTCAAAACCCACTGACGCCTTCGACGAGCACAACGCTCTCAATGCCTGCTTTCGCGCCGGTTACGCATGCAATGACCCTCGTTACGATTCCCCTGAATGTCGTGATCCGCACATCGAAGATGAGATGATCGCCAAATGTAATGCTGCCCTGAATGTGAGCCAGAAAGCGGTCACCATCGGATACGGTCGCGATCTGTTACTCGATAAGTACGACGGGATGCCTATTTCCAAATTCCTGAAAAAAGTGCAGGCCGTGGCGGATTCGTTAGGTTACGCTGGGCAAGCGGGCGACGCTGCAAAGTAGGCAATCACAAGTAGGACGCCCATCCCCTTTCCGGGGGCCTGGCTGGCGGACAAGAGTGTCCGCCCTACACGATCTTTCTTCTGCTAACATTTTCGCACAGTGGCTCTTGCCAAAAACAATCCTGATTTGCCGATGAAGGGCCGCCTCTTCTCCGCCGCGCGCGCATCTTTTCGCGCATTTTATCAGATGCTAATCTGATGCTATAATCGCATCATGATTGATGTCACCCAAGACATTCACTCCCTGACCACCTTCAAACGCAACTCCACGGGCCTGATGAAACATATGAAGAAAACCGGGCGTCCGCTGGTGCTCACTGTGAACGGCAAAGCCGAAGCCGTGCTTCTCGATGCCAAGGCCTATCAGGAAGTGGCCAGCCAACTGGACGCCGTGGCGAGTATCCGGCGCGGCCTGGCGCAAGCCCGCAAAGGCGAGGGCCGTCCCGCGGACGATGTGTTTGACGAACTGGAACGCGAAGCTGAAGGCAGATGACTTATCGCGTTATTGTCACTCCCGCAGCTGAGAGCGATCTCAGGTCAGCCTACCGCTATATCCGCAGCCAAGCACCCCAGGCAGCGCGCGACTGGATCCGGCGCGCGCGCCAGACTGCAAAGACTCTTGCACGACACCCCGAGAGGTGTCCGCTGGCTCCCGAGAGCGCATCGTTCCATCAACCCATCCGCGAACTGTTTTTCGGCTCGGGCAACCGCGGCACCTATCGTTTTCTGTTTGTGGTGTTTGCGGAAGAGGAATCGGTTTACGTACTTCACGTTCGGCATGGGTCGATGCTCCCGCTCTAACTAATCGAGCACCGGTCGCAGAAGTGCACGCAGGGTAGTGGTGCATTACCGCGCGCAGCACTCACTGGCAACCCACAACGCAGAACTGCTACCATCCTTTTCAGTGTCCGCTGCCAAAGATAGTCCCGCGCTTCACCTCAAGGACCGCCTCGTCTCCGCCGCGCCGGTTGAGGATGATTCGTCGTTTGAACTCAAGCTGCGGCCGCAGCGACTGGTCGAGTTCATCGGGCAGAACAAGGTTAAGGAGAATCTCGATGTCGCCATTCAGGCGGCGAAGTCGCGCGGAGAGGCGCTCGACCATGTGCTGCTTTACGGGCCGCCGGGGCTGGGCAAGACTACTCTGGCCAACATCATCGCCAATGAACTCGCGGTCGCGTTTCAGCAAACGTCGGGCCCAACGCTGCAAATCAAGGGCGACCTGACCGCCATCCTCACCAATCTGCACGACCGGCAGGTGTTCTTTATCGATGAAGTGCACCGGCTGCAGCCGGCGCTGGAAGAGATTCTTTATTCGGCGCTGGAGGACTACAAGCTCGACATCATGATCGGGCAGGGGCCCTCGGCGCGTACGCACACCATGGATGTGAAGCCATTCACGTTTGTGGGCGCGACTACGCGCGCGGGATTGCTTTCGGCTCCGCTGCGCTCGCGGTTTGGACTGCTGCTGCGGCTGGAGTTTTATACGCATGACGACTTGCGGATCATCATTGAGCGCTCGGCCGAAATCTTAGGCGTGAAGATTGACCGCGCCGGAGCGACCGAGATCGCGGGCCGCTCGCGCGGTACGCCGCGAATTGCGAATCGCCTGCTGCGGCGCGTGCGCGACTATGCGCAGGTGCGCGCTGCCGGGAATATCGATCTGGCTACGGCGCAGGCTGCGCTGGCGATGCTGGAAGTCGACAAGCACGGGTTCGATGAGATCGACCGCAAGCTGCTGCTGACCATCATCGAAAAATATCAGGGCGGTCCGGTGGGCGTGAGTACGCTGGGCGCGGCGTTGGCGGAAGAGCCGGATGCGATTGAAGAGATCTACGAGCCGTTTTTGATCCAGATTGGATTTTTGAATCGCACGCCGCGCGGGCGCGTGGCCACGCAGTTGGCGTATGAGCATTTCGGGATCACGCCGAATCGGCGGCAGAGTTCATTGTTTTAACTGGAGGCATCATGCGTGATGTGATTTCTACGGACCAGGCTCCGAAGGCGATTGGGCCTTACTCGCAGGCCATTCGGGCCGGGGGCTTCATATTTACTTCGGGGCAGATCCCGGTCGATCCCGCGACGCAGCAGGTGGTTGCGGGCGATGTGGCGGCTCAGACCGATCGTGTGCTTAAGAATGTGGCAGCGATCCTTGAGGCTTCCGGCAGCAGCCTGGAGAAAGTCGTGCGCTGCTCGGTGTTTCTCAAAAGCATGGGAGACTTCGCAGCCATGAACGAAGTCTACGGGCGTTATTTCAAGCAAGCTCCGCCAGCGCGCTCGACTGTGGAAGTGGCGCGGTTGCCTAAAGATGTACTGGTGGAGATCGACGCGATTGCGCTTGTGTAAAGATTGAATGCAGACTTGCAGGTTGATTCGAATTTCAATGGAGAAGACACAATGAAGATTGCTCTTACGGCTGCACTTGTACTTTTTAGCTTAATCACACTGGCCGCGGCTCAAACGGCAGCGAAATCGGCGGTCGGCCCAACCAAGGTTACGGGCGACCCCATCAAGACGGCCAGCGGCCTGCAATATTGGGACATCAAGGCCGGAACCGGCGCGGAAGCCAAGCCCGGTCACAAAGTAAAGGTCGACTACACGGGCTGGCTCACCAATGGCAAGAAGTTCGACAGCTCAGTCGGTACGGGCCGTCCATTCCAGTTCATGCTGGGCGCGAGCCAGGTGATCAAGGGGTGGGACGAAGGCGTGGCTGGGATGAAAGTCGGCGGCAAGCGGCAGCTGAAGATTCCAGCTGATCTGGCCTATGGAAAAAAAGGCGCCGCCGGAGTCATCCCGCCGGACGCTACGCTGATCTTTGACGTGCAACTGCTGGACGTCGACTAGCCAGCAAGCAGGGGACATCCGCCGAGTGAGGATACCCGTGAAGATGAGCCACGAAGATGAGTAAGGGACGGGCGCGATTCACCGTCTTTCTTCTTGTGGTGTTTGTACTCTGCGCGTTTTATACCTTCAACCGGCGGATGCTGGAGTCCGATCCGGTCGTCGCCAAGGCTCTTTCGTCGGCTCCCACAGAGGCGAAAAGCCTGCTCGACGCACTGGACGCCTACCACCTTGCGCATGGAGTCTATCCGCGGTCGGTGAAGGATTTGCCGCGCGATCCGCTATGGGGAAAATATCTCTACCAGGTCAATTCGCTTTTCGCCGTTTACAAGTCTCTCGACTGCCAGCGGCGCATGCACGATTTGATGGGCATTCAGACTCCGGAAAAAATACGGCTCGGAAAAGAAACGCAGGCAGAATGCCTTTTGGGGTATTCGCAGTTCGTCGTCAAGACCCATGTGCAGGCAAAGTACCGGCAGGTGTTTGCGTTTGTCGTGTTCGATTCGGCGAATCCGAAATGGGCCATCGATTGGTGCACGCCAAACAACGAGACGCGGAACTACTGCTACGAGGACCTGTTGAAGTTGCAGGACGAGAGCAGGCAGTAGAGCTACTCGACCGGGCAGCGTGGGACGCCGCAGCTCTGACCCGGCAGGAACCCGATGTGCAGGTGGCTTGGAACGGACGGACGAGTGCGTCCGTCCCTACGCAAACTTCTACGCTTTGACGACTTTGCCGCTGCGCAGGCAGGACGTGCACACGCGCATGTGCTTGGTGGCTGCGCCGACCTTTGCGTGAACCGGGCGCAGATTGACGTTCCAGCGCCGTTTGGTTACGTTGTGCGCGTGGCTGATGGTGTTGCCGAACTGCGGCCCCTTGCCGCAAACATCACAAACTCGTGCCATGACTAAAGGATCCTTCCAAGGCTGATGCCGAAACCTTGATCTTATAAGAAAGTCGGGATATTTGCCACTCCCAGATTCAATACCCACCGTTCAGATGGGTGAAGAGCCGCCCAGGTTAGCGTCAAGAAACGGCGCGAACGTTCGATAAGCGCAGGGCAGGCTCCGGGCACACTCTAAGTTTCTTAACCAGCGGCGACCTGCTCCAATCACGCGGCCTTGCCCATCACCGGCTGCGAGCAGTGGGCGCAGCGGCGGGCGTCGATGGGAATCTCGCTCAGGCATTCCGGACACTTTTTGGTGGTCGGGTCGGCGGGAGCGGGGTCTTTGCGCATGCGCGCGACCAGTGCATTGACCGGAGTTACGACGAAGAAATAAACCGAGGCCGCCAGCAGCACGAAGCTCACCACGGCAGTGATAAAATCGCCGATCGGAAACACGGTTGTGCCAATCGTAAAGCTGATCCCTGTGAAATCCGGTTTCCCCACAAGAAGCGCAATGACGGGGTTGATAAGGTCTTTGACCAGGGCGGTTACGATAGTGCCGAAGGCGCCGCCAATGACGATACCGACTGCCATATCCACCACGTTCCCGCGCAAGATGAACTGCTTGAACCCAGATAACATGACTTTTTCCTCCGAAGATTGGAATGGCGGTAAATGTAACTGGAGAATGGCCTGCGGTCAAGTTTCGGGAGACGATTTGTCAGATGCGAATTCTCAGCGGCCGACGAGAGCGGAGTTTGCGTTGTGAGGGTCAGTACTGCGGGCGTCGGTGCTGCGGCCTTCAGCACTGCGAACAATATCGCGGAGACTTAGCTCCAGACCGCCGAACTCAGGATGGTCGTTCATGTTGAGCGTGTAGGCGATGTCGAGGCGGTCTCCGGCGAGGAGTTGCAGCCGGTCGCAGGATTCTCTTAGTCCCCAGCCCATGGCTTTGAAGGTGACATTGTTGCGCCATGCGGATGTGGTGCCCAGTCCCTCCCCCACCTTGTGATTTGTCCCGGCACCATTTGCCGCCGGAGCCAGCCGCAGGCGCACATGCTTATCTTTCACAGCTTGCGCGGACGTCATCAGGCGAACTGCCTTTGCCGTGAAGATCGGTTCGGAGTTCGCCATCCCAAAGGGCTCAAGCAATGTGAGTGCGTCATGGAACTCAGCCGTGATCTCGTCAAGCGGCAGCTCGCGGTCGAATGCAAGCTGAGGCTCGAAATCGGCGGGCGTGAGCCGCGTGCGCGCATAGGCATCGAGATGATCTCGCAGCTTCTGCACATTGGCCGCGGGGAGAGCGAAGCCAACAGCATGCGCGTGGCCACCGAAGCGTGTGAAAAGCTCGCGGCAGGATTCGAGAGCGTTGAGCAGGTGGAACGCCGGGATAGACCGGCCGGAGCCATAGGCTTCATCGCCGTCACGCGAAATCACCAGCGCAGGGCGCGTATAACGCTCGACGACGCGCGTCGCGGTAATGCCGATCACGCCGCGGTGCCAGCCGTCGCCGTCGATGACCATGCAGTAAGCATCGCGCAATGAGGGATCTTCTTCGATGCGGCGCTCGATGCTTTCGATAATGCGCCGCTCCTCATCCTGCCGGTCGGCGTTGAGCTGGTTGAGGCGGCCGGCAATTTCGCGCGCGCGGTCGAGATCTTTCACGCTGAACAGATCGACCACATCGCGCGCCACATCCATGCGTCCGGCAGCATTCAGGCGGGGAGCGATGCGGAAGGCGACTTCGGTTGAGGTGAGGGCGCGGCCATCGCCGAGTTTGGATACTTCAAGCAACGCCTTCAGGCCGGAGTTCACGGGGCGGCGCAATCCATCGAGACCGAGCTTCGCGAAGACGCGATTTTCGTCCAGCAGCGGCACTGCATCCGCGATGGTTGCAATGGCGACGACTTTCATAAACGACATCAGCATCCGCGACTGGTCTTTTGCGTCAAGGCGGCGCTGCATCAGGCCCTGCGCGAGTTTGAACGCTACGCCCGCGCCGCATAGATACTTGCAGGGATACTCGCATCCTGCCTGGTTGGGATTGACGACAGCGAGCGCATGCGGAACGCCATCCTGGCCGGGCAGGTGATGGTCGGTGACGATGAGGTCAACACCCGAGCGGCGGGCGGTTTCCGCGGCGGCAAAGGCGCGAATGCCCATATCGACGCTGACGATCAGATGCACGCCTTCAGCGGCTGCGCGCTCAATTACGTCTTCGCGCAGATCGTAGCCTTCGCGGATGCGGTGCGGCACGTGGAAATCGGCCGCGCCGCCCACGAGTTCGATCGCCGTTTTGAGAATGACGATCGCGGTGGTGCCATCGACGTCGTAGTCGCCATAGATCAGGATCTTTTCCTTGCGCTCGATGGCGGCTTCGATGCGGTCAAGCGCTGCTTTCATCCCGGACATTTGGAGCGGGTCGTGCAGATGTTCGAGCGAGGGAGCGAGAAAACGGGCGGCGAGGACGGGATCGTCAATACCGCGCTGGACGAGCAAACCGGCCAACACGGGCAAGGCAGAGGGAACAATCTTTGGCGTGACCTTCAACCCGTTATCGCCCAGGGCAATGGCGAGTGCGGAAGCTTTGGATGGATCGACGGGGTGTGAAATCCAGCGCACGGACAATTTTTCCCGGAAGGAACCACTTTAGGGAAAGTCCGAGCTTGTGTCCAATGAGGTTCCACAGGTCGGGCAATTTGTTCCTCAGTGAGACTTCGTGCTGTGCCACCAAAACCTTCAACCACGGGGGACACAGAGGTGCGCGGAGGAAATCAAATGCAAGCAGCTTGTGGACGTGTCTTTCCGTGTTTGCAACTCGCCAATCGAAACGCTGACGAAGCTGATGGAAGGCAGCGAGGCGCCGATAGGAACGTTGAGTGGAACGATGGCAACACGTCCAATCAGCGTTGTGCAGGGGCTTAAAGCCTGGCGTCCCGAGCAAGTTCCGCCTTTCCCGGCAGTAGCGCTAAAGGCGCTGAATCTGATGGCGGGGACAGATACTTCCTTACTCGAGCTGTGCAATCTGATCCGTACTGACGCGGCATTTACGACGGAGGTTCTTCGAATCGCCAGCTCTCCGCTGGTTTCATTTTCAAAGAACATTACCAACGTTATGCAGGCTTCGATGCTGCTGGGATTCCGGCGCTTGAGAAGCATGGTTATCACGGTGGGGTTGAGAGCATACTTGGCGGAATCGTTCACGCCGGTGCTGGAATCGTGCTGGCGGCATAGCGTGGCTACGGCGATCCTGGCGGAGCGTACGGCAAAGGCATGTCTGCTCGATAAGGATTTTGCGTACACGGCTGGCGTGATGCACGACATTGGCAGGGTGGTTCTGGCTGTCTCCATGCCCCGTGAGTATGCTCGCGTGATTGAGCAGGGAGCCGATCAACCCCGGGATGTTCTGCCGGTGGAGCGTACCTGCTGCGGGATTGACCACTGTGAAGCGGGCGGAGCGCTGGTCAGGGATTGGGGGCTTCCGGAAGCGTTTTTCTGGGTCACCGCTTGCCATCACGACTCGGATGCGGGGCCCAAGAGGGCGGATTCGATTGTCTCGCTTAGCTGCGTGTTGGCGGATTCGCTGGGCTTCGGGGCGGTCGGGTATCGAACTCCTCGCAGTTGCAAGGCGATTTTGAGCGAGTTTCCCGAAGCGGCGCGACTTTGCCTCTCGGGGGACGATCAGGAACTTGCCTCGGAGATTAAGAACGAGATCACGCTGATCGAAACGGCGTAGGGGCCGCAAGCAGACCTCGCCCACTCGCTCCGCTCAGGCTCGAAATGACAAAGGGTGGGGAAAGTCGGGTGGGACAGCGGAATGACAAAACCGCAGTTGAGGTCTATGGCTCGTCCGACTGGCCAGTCTCGTCGATCAGAAAGCCTCCGGAATCGTCCGCCAGTTCGCGCAAATGCTGATAATGCTCGTACCACTCGGATCCAGCTTCGTAGACGAACATGCATCCCTGATAGGCCCAGCCCAGCTGCACGAAGCCGGTCTTACCGATATAGCTTTTGAGCCAGCGGCCTTCCTCTAAATCCTCGTCGCTGGCGTAATCGCCATCGGCCAGGCGCTCAGTCAAGCGATCGTACTCCTCGCGATCGAGCGCCCAGGAATGCATCGTTAAAAACGGCGCGCTCGTCGATTTGGCAAGCTCCACAAAATCCTTCCACCCCTCAGGATTCTCGCCGGAGTTCCAGAGCACGCTGGGGATTTCCTCGCATTCTACATAGCCGTAGAATCGGCGCATGCCCAGGCCTTCGATGAAGGCTGTCATGTCTTCCTTCATGCCGGTCAGATCGTCAGGGATGGGAGACATGGTTCGGTTATTGTACGCCAGCGAGCTATGGGCCGCGAGTCAATCGGGAAACGGGATTCACTGGTCACATTTGGAGTTTGGAACAATTGGTGGGATCATTGGACGGGCAGGCGGTGCTCGCAAGATAAGAAATGGCAGTTTTCATCCCGGCATAACGATGCACAGGATTCCAGCCGGGGCGGGATTCGCTGGCCTTATTTTTACTGTTGGAAGTCTGGCTATCTTCCTTATCGGGCTACCGGTGCTGTGGTATTTTCTCGCCGGCGCTATTGCTTTAGGTGTTGGATTCGCCACCGTTCTGCATTTTAGAAAGCGCTGAATTCAAAGCAGCCCCCATTGCCAGCCAATCCGTTTGCCCGAAGCTCGTGGCTCACGGCTCGTAGCTGTGTTTGTGTTACACTTTCTGCTTACAAAAAAAGTCCTTTGTCATGCTCTTTTCCAAAGAATATGTGGGCTATCTGGCCCGCGAAGTTTCCAAAAAATTGGCCGCGAGCGGTGTAATCGAGACCAAAGCCCTGCCTGCCCTTCAGGAGAAGGTGCATGCTTCGCTGCTCGAAGAACTGGCGCTGGAAGACCGCATCAACGACGAGGTGCGGGTGATTCTCGAAGCCTATTCCGAAGAGATGGAGAAGAGCGGCGCTAACTATCAGGAAATGTTTCGCAAAGTGAAAGCCGAGCTGGTAAGAAAATACAAGGCTGTACTTTAGAGGATGCCCCCGTTGTGCGAGTGAGCCGTGACAAAGTAAATAAGCTGGCCCATGTGGTGACCGATGCCGTCGCCGACATGGATCAGGTCGATTTCCTCGAGGACCGTAACACGGTCCGGCTCCAGGTGCGGAAGATTCTCGAAGACCTGTTGATGCAGGAAGCGCGCATTGACCAGGCCGCGCGGCAGAAGATCGAAAGTCAGAAGCGCACGATTATTGAAGGGTCGGAAGAGTGGACGATCCTTTACCGCAAGTACTACAACGAAGAAGTAAAAAAGTTGGGTTTGTAGTGCAACGTCTGAACTCGGCATTCCCCGACAACGCCGCTTTACATCCGCTATCGGAAAGGGCACCCATTTCCGGTTGGGCCTAGCGCCTCATTACATAGCTCCCGCAATTGTCGGGGTAGTGCAGCATCATCACGATGACCAATTCGCGTCGGCACTTCTTCGCCGGTTTTGTTAGTACGATCGAAGACCGAAACGGTTGAAAATCGTCGAAATCTGCGGCCAGTTCATATTTACCTGATTTCATTTCATGGAACAGAAAATTGCCATCTGCGTCCGTGCTCCCAGTAGCAGCCTCTACCCCATCCCGATTAAGTCTTAGCAAGGCGCCTGAAACGGGGTTGCCGTTCTGATCAATGAGTTTGCCGCAGACACAATGAACTGGCTTGAGCGGAGGCACCTTACCGCAGATGACTTCAGCCCGCGATGTTTCAGGTAGGAAAACCAGAAGCCCAGCCAATATCGCTACGATCAACTCTCGCCGTGTTCTCATCAATCAAGTCCTCTTAGCATCGCAAGAATCAATCCAACGCTAAACTCGGCTCCCTGTTGCAATTGTAGCTTCGCTTACTTCACAAACAAATCCCTCAGTTCCACTGCGAATCGCCACGAAAGAGCCCTTGGGCGATAAGCGGCGTTGTTAGAAACTCCTCGGCTGGTGAAACATCGCCATTCCACTCAAAATCCTGACATTCGGATGCCGGCCCCTGTCCGACACACGTGCAGCGATTTCACACCCCGGCGCTAATCCCAGTATAGTGGTCCGATGATGGGGTCCATGGTTCCTCTCCAGCGTTCAAGCCAGACTGGTTGTCGTCTGCGAAATCCGGCGCTGCGATTGCTGAGCGATTTCCGGGCAAATCGCGCTCTTGTCCGACTCGCCTTTGTGGTTCTTCTCGCCGCCTCTTGTTACGGCGCAACGAAGGAGAAGAAAGAAAAGAAAAACGAGCCCATCCTGCATCCTGTGGGCTTCAGCCTGCGCCAATTTCCCGCGCCCGGCGACTACAATTGGCGCGGCTCCGATGACCAGACACTGAGCGGCATCGTCTGGTATCCAGCCGAAGACAGCGCCGGGGAGAAAGACCAATATATTGGTCCGCCCGATGCGCCACTGTTCTACGCTGGCCATGCCGCCAAGGACGCGACGCTGGCTCCGTCGTTCAGTAAGTTTCCACTGATCGCGCTCTCGCACGGCACCGGAGGCAGCGCACTGCAGATGGCCTGGCTCGGCACTTACCTTGCCGCGCGCGGCTACATCGTGGCTGCGGTGAATCATCCCGGCAACAATGCGGTGACCGGATACACAACACTCGGTTTTATTGAAGGCTGGGAGCGGGCGAAGGATATCAGCACGGTGATTAGCGACATGCTCGCCGATCCACGCTTTGGCCCGAAGATCGATCCTGATCGCATCGGCGCGGCCGGGTTTTCCTATGGCGGATACACCATGATGGAACTAGCCGGCGCGACCACCGACTTCAATCGCATTCAAGCCTGGTGCGATGAGATAAAAGGCGCGTGCAATCCTCCTGAGATGCCGGATCTGATGGAGAAGTTCAAGGCGATGCAGCAGCAACCCGAAGTGCAGCAGTCGCTGAAACATGCGGGCGACTCTTATCGCGATCCGCGCATTCGTGCTGTGTTTGCGATGGCGCCCGCTGTGGCTCGCGCGTTTACGCCCGCAAGTTTGCAGAAGATTGCCATTCCGGTGGAGATCGTCGCTGGCGCGGCAGATCCGATTGCACCGCCTGCCGACAACGCGCAGTTCTTCGCCTCGAACATTCCGGGCGCAAAAATCACCATCCTGCCCGGAGGGGTCGGACATTACACGTTCCTCGATGCCGGTACCGACGCTGGCAAAAAGCAGATGCCCCAATTTTTCGTCGATAGCCCGAGCGTCGATCGCGAGACGGTGCACAAGCAGGTCGCAGAAATGGCTGCCAGCTTCTTTGATCAGGAACTGGCTCCGCCAAGAAAAAAGCGCTGATCTCCCAAGATCGCTCGTCCTCTTTTGTTGCTCAGCCCTCTGTCATGTTGAGCGCAGCCGAGGCGTCCAGCCTCGGCGGAGTCGAAACATCCCTACTTAACCCGCACTACTTCCCCGCCTCAAACTCCTGCATCCGCAGAACGTCATCCTGATCTCGCTCTTTACGCGTGATGCCAACGGCATTCAGCTCGCGCGCTACCGGCTGCACATCCTGCAGGATACGGGCAAGCGCCACCGCAGCAGCTTCCTCGTCGCTATTGTCGGCAGGATTCTGCTGCACTAAAGTTTCATACCACTTCTTCGGCCGCGGATAGACGGCGAGATTCACATCGTCCCCTTCGGGGACGCCAATTGCTTTCTTGACTAGCTTCAGCGCCACGTCATAGCCACCGAGTTCATCGACCAGCCCGAGGTTCTTTGCATCCGCGCCTGACCAGATGCGGCCCTTGGCAATCTCCAGCACTTTGTCTTTCGGCAGCTTGCGCCCGTCGGCAACCTTGCCTGTGAAATCGACGTACACGCGGTCGAGCCATGCCTCAAAGCGCGCCCACTCCGCTGGCGTGTAATCGTGCGTACCGGTGAACATAGTGGCCTTGTCGCCGTCGTGCACTTCATCCCATGACAGGCCGACTTTATCCCACAGGCCCGAGGTAAGAACCTTTCCGCCGAGCACGCCAATGGAAGCGGTAATAGTGCCGGGTTGCGCGACGATCTTGTCCGCAGCCATCGCCACGAAATAGCCGCCAGAGCCGGCGAGATTGCCCATGGAAACAATCACCGGTTTGTGCGCATTGCGTGCGTTGACCACTTCGCGCCAGATCGTATCGGACGCCACATACGATCCGCCGGGGCTATCGACGCGGAACAGAATCGCCTTGACCTCGTCATCCTGCACGGCCGCGCGAATCGCGCCCGCCACCGTATCCGATCCCATGGTCTGCTCGCCTTGCACCGGATCGTAATCGCTCTTGCCGCGCATCACGCCGCCGACGCCGAAGATGAGCGCAACTTTCTTTCCATGCTGGTGCGGGTGCCCCGCGCGATCCAGATATTTGTCGAGATAGAGGAGCCGTGCGCCACTGCCTGCTTTGGTCTTCACCTGGCCGTAAACTTCGTCGCGATACGCGACGCCATCCACTAGCTTCGCATCCACTGCCTCTTTGCCTAGGTATGGACCTGCGTCAACGATCGCCTGAAATTTATCGGGATCGATTCCCCGCGCCTTGCAGATCCCATCCTTGATCTGGCTGAACAATGCATTCAAAATGCCGGTCATCGCTTCTCTATGCGCGTCCGTGTACTTCGTCTCCGTATAAAAGTTAAGAGCGTTTTTGTATTCATACCGATGATCGCCATGAAAGCTCATGCCGAGCTTGGCGAGCGTGCCCTTGATGAATGGCGATTCCATGATGATCCCGGTCAGGCCGACATCGCCGGAAGGCTGGAGATAAATCTGGTCGAACGCGGTCGCAAGATAGTAAGCGCCATTGCCGGGGCCGAACTCGCCGAAGGTCTCCGAATAGGCGACGGCGAATTTCTTGTGCGCGCGGAAGCGGGCAACCGCGTCGCGAATTTCCTGAAGCTGCGCCATGGGAATGGGAGCCGCGCCGATGCGCGCAATCATGCCAACGACGCGGTCGTCATCGGCTCCGCGGTCGATGGCGTCGATCACATCGCGCAGCGTCTGGCGGTCGTTCATCGTGAAGCGCGCCGTGGGAGAGTCCGGCATATCCTCGAGCAAAGGCTGCTCGAAGTTCGCTTCGAGAATCGTTTTCGAGGGGACCCTGCCTTTCTGGCCGACGACTACCACAAGAATGACAATCATTGAGATCAGCCAGAGCGCGCCAAGAATGGCAAGAAAGCGCACGATGAGTTTGGACATTCTGTTCTCCTTCAGTGGAAAGAAAAGTGTAGCGCGAGGAGCGCGGCGAGGGCGAACGGCGTGCGCCAAGGTCGAGCGTTTCCATCTCGCATTAGAGATGGCGCAGGGGCCGCGCAACCGACTGGGGTCTCCTGGGACACTCTGATTTAAGTACCTTCTAAGAGCCAGCCGTAGGCGCCCGCGCCACACCTAATCAGAATTTCCCGTGGGCGAATCGCATGCCAGCAGAGTTTGGGTGTAAGAAACAAGAACGCCCTCCGCTTACGCGGAGGGCGAAAATCGCAAACAGCCGACGGCCAGCACTCTGAAAGGACGCCTATTTGAAATTAATCACACCGAATATACCGTCCAGATTGTTGTCGGGACCGGCGGTGTAAAAGAGCTGGTTTGTGTTGCCATTGTTCGCGGAGCCACCTCCGAACTCAATCCCCCAGAGCTGATTGATGTGGATCGGCTTACCCGCGGAATTCTCGATTGTGCCAACGAACGCACCGGTGGTCGGATTGAAGCCGTTAATCGTTCCAGTGTTGGTGTTGTTGCTGATAAGCAGCGTGTTGCTAAGCGGACCGAAGTTCTTAGGCGCGACTGCAAATCCCCAGGGCTGGTTGAGCGGGGTACCCTTGATCAGAGTCTTCACGAAAGTCCCGTTCTCATCGAAGATGTCGATGTATCCGCCCGCCTTGCCGTTTTGTGCCGCGAACGCAACATAGACCTTCCCGCCGATATCCTGAATGCCGAAGGGCGCAAACCCGGCCGGAAGGCTGGTATCGGTGAAAGACGTCACAAGCTTGAATGTTCCGTCATAGACATCGACTTTGTTCTTGGCGAAGTCGGCCGCATAGATCATGTTGCCGGAGGCGTGGCTGGTAATTGCCAGCCCTGTGTACATCGCGCCGGAAGCTGAGTTATTTACGCCGATCAGCGCATTGTTCGGATCGAAGTCCGACCAGCCGCTGATGGTGCCATCCAGAGTGGCGAATAGGAACGCGGATGTCCAACTATCAATCTGGAATTCCGACGAGCCGTTATAGACGATGCCCGTTGGCGATCCAAGAGCCTTGCCGGAAGCGGATGGAATAGTGACGACCAGACTCTGCTTGACGCCCGTGCCGGTGTAAAGAGTGGAAAGTCCGGAGCCCGCATCGCTCAGCCAGAACGCTTGGCCGGGACCGTATGCCAAGCCCCATGGATTGATGAGCTGCTTATCGGGTTTCTTGCCTGTATTCTTCACGAGCGCCGTCGATGTGTACTGCGCTGAGGCAACAGTTGAAATCAGGGTCAATGCGAGGGCGAGAGTGAGCAAATTTCGAGGGAACGCTTGCGACATAACGATGAATCTCCTTTGAGACGATCTTGATTGCGGCTCGGGACAGTTCCACGCTTTCGCGCAAAAGCATCTCCGGTTAAGGGCCTGCGATAAACCAATTTCGGAAAAACCCAAGCCTTACGTCGAAACAAGGCTACTGGAGGGGCAAAGGCGCACTTGTCAGGCTGACGTCAGCGATTTGTAAAATTATCGTCTCAGAACCAGGGCAACGGCTGGAAGAGCGGTGCAGAGAACTCGGGAAGCTCCGCTTAAGTCTCAGCAAGAAGCGCAAACCACAAGGTACACGAAGGCGCACGGAGAGCCCCCCCTTAATCGGAGCTTTCCTGAATCTGCGCAGAGATGCAGCTTCGAACTTTTCCGCAGACGAGTTGATTAAACTGGTTGGTATTTATTGGGCGGCTTCGAGCAAGCCCTTTTCGGCTTTTTCCTGGCACTCGATGCAGTGGCGCGTCCAGGGAACCGCTTCCAGCCGTTTGGCGTTGATCTCTTTACCGCAGGAAACGCATTCTCCGAAGCTGCCTTCGCGAATGCGCGCCAAGGCACCCTCGACCATGTTGAGTAACTGGCGGTCGTTGTTGCTCTGGCTGAAAAGGAACTCTTTCGTGTAGGAACTGGCGGCGCGGTCGGCAACATCCTGCGTGGCTTCCTCGTCGGCCGTGCGTCCGTCCTGCTGATTACGAGTCACCATGTGCCGCAATTCCTGTTGCCGCACTTCCAGTCTTTTCTTGAAGGCTTCCAGTTTTTTCTTTTCCATGATTGCGCCTGCCGTGAAGTCCTACATCTCGCACAGCAGCTTCATCCCTATAAAAGTCAAACCTATATCGTATGCGCCGATTGGAGAATGCGTCAACTGGTACCAACCTGTAGTGTAGATGCTCCAAGATAATGTCACCCCTTAACGGCAACGAGACTTTGTCACCCTCTCAGGATGGTGACGATGAGTCAGAAAGAGTTCCAACGCGTGAAAGTGATTGAGAATGCAGCGGGCGGGAG
>JBAVYO010000057.1:0-13138 GCA_049698855.1 Terriglobales bacterium | reverse complement strand
GCTTCGGCCAGTAGACGCTCTCACCACCGCCACCGCCCCCAATCAAACCAATCGGCGAGGGCGGATCGACCACCGAGCCTCCGGACTCCAGGTAGGACAAAGTATCTCCCCAAGCGGTCGTGATCGTGCCGCCCGGATTGACGACGTCGTTGAGGATGGAGGTACCGCCAACGGCAGTGGCATGCGGAGCGACCGCGGGCACGCCGGGTGCGCCCAGCGGAGTGCCGAGCCCATTGTCGCCACCGTCTCCAGTGGAGAAATTGACTGAGATGCCCTTTGCACTGGCCACCTCGAGCGTGTCGTCCCATGAAGTCTGTTCCAGGGGGCCTGCGGTCAGGTCCAGATCTTCTTCATAGCTATTCGAGAGTGAGTTGCCGAGGTTGTTCTGCACCACGTACGAAATCGAGCCCTGGAAGTCTTCACTGTCCTGGCCGTTCGTGATTACCTCGAGGATGTTCGCACCCGGCGCGGTCGAGTGGGCCGAATCGATGTCGAGAGCCATCTCAATGTCCCATCCGGTCAAAGCTCCGAGGGTTGGGTTGGGCTTGCCCTCGGGATAGACAATCTGGAAATTGGATTTGGTAAGCCGTGGCAATCCCGCCAGCTTGGAGAAAGCGTTCGCATCCTTCTCAAGCGTCGGGTACCCATACCCTTCCACAAGAACGATGGTCTGGCCTGTGCCTGTGTATCCTGCGGCATACACGTCATTGAGGCCGAGTGCAGCCTGTAACTGGCTGGGGATGTAATCGCAGATGAGGCTACTGTCGAGCGAGTACCCGGTGCCAGCGTAGACCGCGGTAGGCGAACCGCTGCCGAGATTATAGGTTGCCGACGGCGAGAGGCACTGCGTGGTGCTGCCAGAGGGGAAGCCTGCCTGTTTGCTGACACTCTTCAGTAACAGGGGAGCATTGGGCTTCTTGGTAACAGGATTGATCGCCTGTTTGTAGAGCGGCTGCACCTGATGGCTTTCGATGCCGGCCACCGTGTAAACATAATCCCCGGCTTCGCCAGTGAGACGTGCGTTGCGGACGTTGGCCCGGTAGACTTTTCCGTTGTACTCGAACTGGTGAATTTCCGTGTTGAAGGCTTTCTCCACATTCGCAATGGTGCCGTGAGCGCGGATGGTGAAGCCGTAACGATCCGTGGAGAGAATTGTCATCCCGTGCTTTTCAAGCTCCTGGCGCACGATCTGACGCTGGCTTGCCGAGGGCGCGAACTTCTTAAGATCGCCATCGCTCATCCATTTGTGGTAAGTCGGCGACGAGCGATCATAAAGCGCGTCGACTGCCTTATCGAATGCAGCCTTGTCATTGAGCGTGAAATGAACTGTTATGTTGATTTCGGCTGCCGCATCGGCAAGGCCAAGGTCTCTCGACATTTGAATACCAGCCGGGACGTTATTCTCCCGCTGGGCATAGGCTGAAAAACATCCCACCACCAATAGCGCGGTCAGCACAACGGCCGCGCATCGAAAAGTACTTGGAAGCGTCATAATCTTCTCCTTTACATTCTGACTGACGTGCAAGTGAACTGAACCTGGAGCATGGAAAGGTAGGCCCACAGAACGATTATGCGAAGCCTTGTCGCGCCGACAAACTAGCTGCCGGTGCGAGCATGCCTGAGTTGTTAGCCAGATGTTATATACGAGACCAGTTGGCTTGTACAGCGGAAAGCGGTGCTGCAAGCCGATTTTGGGGCGGAGTAGTAAATCTCAGCCCGCGAGGTAAGCTCCAGACTGCGGCTACAAGTTGGTGCCTCACTTATTAGTTCGCAGCTCAAAAAAAGTGGAGCGCGAATTTTTGCGCCCCACGTGGGAAGAGAGACTTCGTTTTGAGCGCGGTCCGCAATTAGCGGGAGCGCTCAGAATGTCATTCATGCGTCAGCGGCCCACCCCGCCAATCGTTAGCGGTGACCGCCGTGTCCACCGCCACCACCACGCGATCCACCACCACCGCCGTGCGATGATCCGCCGCCGCGGCTGCTCGGCGCCGAATAGTGACCGCCGCCGCTCGAAGCGCGTCCGCCGCCATAACTCGGGGTGCGTGCGCCGCTTGGATAACCTCCAGAAGAACGCGGCGTCACAATTGGCTGCCTCATGTTCAGTGGCGGACGATAACTTCCGCCGCCATACGCGCGTCCTTGAGAACCTGGATAGCGGGAAGAACCATAGGCTCCGCGTTCCTGACCGTAAGACCCACGCTCTTGTCCATACGATCCGCCTCGCTCCTGGCCTGCGCTTCCGTAGCGGCTTGCAGATTCCTGCGACGAGCGCCCCGCCGTTCCCTCCGAAGAAGAAGAGCGTGGCGCCATAGGCGTAAATTTCTGCCAGCCACCAATGCCGCCGCCACCACTTTCGCGTCCGGACTCCACACCTGCGGACGCGCCCGTGCGCGGCGCGGACCCGTATGCCGAGTTACCGCGCGGTTCCGCTGCGGAGCGGCCCGCATTCTGGCTGGAGGCGTTGAACCCGCGCCCCTCGTTGCCAGTGCGAGCGTCGCTGCCAGTGCGAGATCCCTCGCGATTGTTCTCCACCGAGTTTCCGCGGTTTGCAGTCTCGCTCTGCGTGCTGCGTTGATTCCCGTTCACCGGCGAGACTCCGCTCTGCCGCATGGCGTTTGAAACCTGCGCCTGCTCGCGTTCAAACGAACGTCCGCTGGCAGCCGAACTCGTGCCATGAGGCGAGAAGAAATGGCTCCCGCCACGATTCCCCAAAGTGCTGGCCGCCGCCGGACGTCCGCTCGCGCTCAAACTTGCGCGCGTAGGAGTAACCGGTAGATTTCCAGTCGCAAAGTGCGCGTTCTGCAACGACGCATGATTCACCGGTGAAAACGTCGTGCGTCCCTGCCCAAACCGGTTAGCTGCAACGCCTGTCGCTCCGCGGAAATTCGAATCATGCTCGGCGCGCCACACGTTTGAGAAGCGCGTGCCACCATGCAGAGGACCCCATCCGCCGCGATTCCATCCACCCCAACCGGTGTATCCGAAGCGTCCGCCCCATCCGCCCCACCACGGGTGAAAGAAATCGCACGGCCCGATCGGGAACCACCCAAAGCCGACGCCAAAACCAAAACCGCCGCCGAATCCGAAGAACGACACATACGCCGGCGCCCAAACTGGACGATAGAACGGCGCACCATAAACCGGTCCTGGCCACCATCCCCACGCACCGTTATATTGGAACCAGCGTCCGTAGTGATATGGAGCCCAGCCCCACGGCTCATTGGAAACCCAGGTCCATCCCCAATACGGCTCCCACACCCAGTTACCCGCGCTATATGGAACCCATCCCGGTGCTTCGTTCGGAAACCACGCCGGACCATAGTCGGGCACATTCTGCCAGTTACCGTTCGCATCGAGATCCTGCGATCCCGTGTAGACACCATTGGTGCGACTGCGCGACACCGAGTTGTTGATCATCCGGTCGCGGTCGGTGTTCCACTGATCCCAGTCATCGCGCGGCGGCGCATCGCCGATACGGTATTGCGTCTGATCGCCATTGCCTTTGATCGTGATGAACTGGTTCTCGCCCACACGCGTGCCGCCCTGCGGAGTCGTGATCTCAACTTCGCCGCGCCGCACAAGAACCTCTGTGTGATCGTCGGCGGTTACAAGAATGCGGAAACTCGCTTCGTGACGCTCGGTGCGGATAGAGACATTCGGCGTATCGATTTCAGCATCCGCATCGCTGTTTTTTAGGACGGTGTAGTTCGCCATCCCGTGTCCCATCTGAATCTGAATTTTCGACTGCGTCAGGTTGGTGATGTTGGCTTGCGTGTGCTCGGCGAGGCGGAAAACATTGGCGTAATCGAGCTGCAGTTCGACCCGCGACTTGTCGCCCGTAGAAACGCTGTCGCCCGCCATCAGCGGAGCGTTGACCTGCGCCGCCGACCACTCGCCCGAATCGCCGCGCCGCGTCGAAACGTCGCCATGAATCATACTGACGCGCGCCACACCATTTGCCGATGAAGCCTGATTAAGAGTGCCCTGGCCCTGCGGATAATTCCCCTGCGGCCCCGGCGGCGGACCTTGCGACGGACCCTGCATGCTCGGCCCGTTCGGACTCGGCTTCAGCGGCGGCGGCAGTTCGCTCATCGGCGGCCGGTCACTCTGGCCGCTCTGACCGCTTCCCTGATTATCGGGAGCGGACATGGAATCTGAACCGCTCGGCGTGCTCATTTCCTGCTCTTGATCTTGCGTCTGCGATTGGATCTGATCCTGTCCTTGATATTGCCCTTGAGGATTTTGGCCTTGAGCCGAAGATTGTCCCTGATCCTGCGACGGCGCCGTCATTTGGTCGGGCGTTGGATTCTGCGATAGGTCAGGGTTCTGCGCGAGAATCGTACCCGGCGCGGCAAAGAGTAATGCCGCGATCATTGCGGCGATGAATTTAATTCTGGTTTGCATAGCGTCTCCACTTCCTCTGGTACGCCCCAGCAGCTACAAAGCAAGCGCCGTGCCACTATTGAGAAGCGACATGGGTAAGCCACTAACACCTTTTTATTGATCGATTTACGAATGGCATGAACCTATTGAGGAACGCGCGTATTGAATGCTTGCGGTGGCCCATGTCGGCCAGAATGGTGGTTTTCGGCCAGGCGGCGGAACTGATCGGTGACTAGAAGCGATCATGCCGCAAGTTCGCGTCCGTCGATTGGGGTTGATCTGGGATTGCAAAACAAGGCACGTTCCCACTCTTTGCAAACGACTATTTTTCGGCTATAGCCTTCAAGTTATCGAGGCCGTCCTCGAAGTGCTTTCCGGCCATGCGGTCCATGTTCACGAAAATGCTCATGAGTTTCATCATGTAGAGATTCGTACCGTGCATGCTCCACGTGACTATCGTCGACGTGCCGCCGGATTCCAGTGTGAATTCGTTGACGTTGTGAGCCTCGAACGGCCTCACAAAATCCACCTTGACCGAAACCTTCTTGGACGGTACCGATTCCGTGATCGTCATCCGGCCCTTGCCGGCGCTGCCCGAGCTTTCCCAGTCGGATACCGCGCCCGCGCCGTTTTTCGCCCCGCTGAACGCCCGTTTCATGGTGGAGTCTTCCTTGTCCTGCGGCGCCCACTGGCTCCAATTGTGGAAGTCGTTGATGAGGGCAAAGATCTTTTCCGGCGGAGCCTGGATGCTACGCGAGCGTTGAATGCTGAACGTGTTCGGCTTAGTGGCGGCAAACGCAAGAAGCGCCGCGATCAGAACAACAACGATGACAAAAATTCGCAGAATCATGGACCGCTCCGTACCAATTCGAGGGGTGCTAGGTAGACCAATTCCGAATTCGGGGCAGCACTGCTTCTATTCCGCTTCTATTCCGCCCCGTTCTCATCCTCGATCCCGATCTTCGACAACCGATACCGCAGCGCATTGCGCGAGAGCCCGAGGAGGCGCGCTGCTTGCGATTTATTCCCGCTGGCGCGCTTGAGCGCTTCGCGGATCATCTCATCTTCCCACTGATCGAGCGTCATGCCCTCAGGGAGAAAGCGATCCCCGCCAGCCGCAGCGCGATTTCGCGGCAAGTCGAGCTGTATGTCGCTGGCGTCAAGTTCCGGCCCGGCGGCCAGAGCGCACGCGCGTTCAATCACATTCTGCAATTCGCGCACATTCCCCGGCCAATGGTGAGCGAGCAACATCTGCATGGCTGCGGGCTTAAGTCCCCGAATCTCGCGGCCCGAGTCTTTCGTAAATCGCGCCAGAAAGAGATTGGCGAGATCCGGAATATCCTCCTTGCGCTCGCGCAGCGGCGCAATATCGATGGGCACAACGTTTAGCCGGTAATAAAGATCCTCGCGGAACGTTCCCTCCTCAAGCGCGGCGCGCAAATCGCGATTGGTGGCAGCAAGCAAACGGACGTCAACCTTGACCGTCTTCGTCCCGCCGAGCCGCTCGAATTCGCGCTCTTGCAGCACGCGTAAAAGTTTTACCTGCGTGACCGGCGGCACATCTCCGATTTCGTCGAGAAAAAGCGTGCCCTTATCGGCAAGCTCAAATTTGCCCGGCTTGCTGGTCGTCGCGCCGGTAAACGCTCCCCTCTCGTAGCCAAACAGTTCGCTTTCCAGAAGGCTTTCGGGAATTGCCGTGCTGTTGATTTTCACGAACGGTCCTGAAGCGCGGCGCGATTTTTCGTGAATCGCGCGCGCGATCAAGTCCTTGCCCACTCCGCTCTCGCCGCCGAGCAAAACGGTGGAATTGGTCGGCGCAACGCGCTCCACCATCGCGAGTACCTCCTGCATTTTCGGGCTGCGCGCGACGATATTCGGATGGCTGTACTTTTGGCCAAGGGCTTCGCGGAGCGAGCGATTTTCCTCCTGCAAACGCGAGTGGTCGAGCTCCTTGCGCACGACCATGCGAATCTCCGCCAGCGAGAATGGCTTAAGCACGTAGTCGCTTGCGCCGGCCTTCATCGCTTCCACCGCGGTTTCCACCGAGCCAAACGCGGTCATCACCACGATGGGCAGCGCGGCGTTTTCGCGTTTCGCCGTGTGCAGGAATTCGAGTCCGCTCATGCCGGGCAACTTCAAGTCGGTAAGAACCAGATGCACCGGCTCGGACGCAAGGAGTTTTAGTCCCGTTTCCGCGTCGCCAGCAGATAGAGTCTTGAAACCGTCCTCGCCCAGATTCAACTCAAGCAGGCGCCGCAGCTTGGCTTCGTCCTCGATAATAAGAATTGTCGGCATGATTCGTCGTCAGTCGTTCGTCGTCCGCTATTCGCAGACCCTTATCTCATAATCGCTAACCGGTCGTTCCTGTATGCGCTTCGCGTGCCTCAGCCGCTTCCTCCAGTGGAAAAAACAACGTAAATACCGCCCCGCCCTGCGGACCGTTCTCCACGCGAATGAACCCATGATGGCCGTCGACGATCCTCGAAACGATAGAAAGCCCAAGCCCCACGCCGGTCTTCTTGGTCGTCACAAACGGATTAAAAATCTCCTCCTGAAGATTCTTTGGCACGCCCGGGCCAGTATCGCTCAACAATATTTCGATGCCTTCCACTCCTTCGCGGCTTACTGTCCGCGCATCGACGCGCAACGTTCCTCCATTTTCTTCCATCGCTTCGTAAGCATTCTGCACCAGGTTCAGAAAAGCCTGCTCGCACAAGCTTTCATCGAGGGGAACCAGCGGCAGCGAATCCGAATAATTACGTTCCACGCGCACCGGCTTTCCCTTCCAGCGCGTGGCGATAATGTCGAGTACACGATCCAGAACATCGGTGACCACACCCGGCTCCCGATGCGCGTGCAAGGGACGCGCAAAATCCAGAAACTCGGTCACCAGCGCGCTCAAACGGTTCACCTCAGTTGAAATATACCCCGCCAGCTCGCGTGAAAGTTCATCGGAAGTGGCAAGTTTCTCGCTCAGCATTTCAGCCGACCCTTTAATCACGCCAAGCGGGTTGCGAATCTCATGCGCCAGACCGGCGGAAAGCTGACCGAGCGCCGCCAGCCGTTCCGAGCGCCGGGCTTCGGCTTGCGCCTGCTCCAGCCGCCGATTCGTCTCTGCCAGCCGTTCGGCGAGCTCGCGGTAAAGCTCGGTCTGATGCCGGCTCTGCTGTGAGAAGCGATTCACGATCATGGCCGCGAGAAAGAAAAACATAATGCGCAGCCCGAGGTATTCGAACGCCTCCGGCGTCAGCTCATATTCCTGCATTGCCGGGTAGAGATATGAACAGTAAGCAGCCGAGCTCAGCAGAGTCCACAGCAATGTTGCGAGCGGACCGCAATACAACGCAGCCGTCACTATCGGAACGAAGTAAATAGGCCAGTAGCTGCTGTTGATGCCGATTTCCGCCGTATGGTCAAGAAGCAGTGTAGCCAGCGAGATCTTGAGCAGGATGATGTAAAACACGCCGCGCCGCGGAAAGTGCGCAATGATCCGCGCTTCCAGCACCTGCACAATTCCAATGGCGAGAAGAATGACCTGCTTATGCCACTCCAGCCGCGGCGGCAACACCGCCAGGCCGCCGAGAAACACCAGCCAGATGGTGAGCCAAATCGCATCCAGGCGGCTATAGCGCCGGGACTCGGGATCGAAGATAGGGGGCGCGGCTTCCACGCTCATCCATCCAACCGCAGAATCCCCTTCCCCGTCAATTGGCGGTCACGCCGCCCACATAAGATTTTCCAATCCCGCAGATAAATAGTTTCAATTTCCGTAAGTACGGCACCCGGGGTACTGTGTATGTGCCTCTGATGAATATTACCCAAAACCGAAGAGACAATAGGATTCGATGAAGAACCTGGCAACTGTTTGTCTGATTTTGGCGATGTGCCTGCTCGCGTTGCCGTCGCTTGCGCAAACGCCGGCCGGAAGCGCGCCCCCGGCGGCTAATACATCGGCCGCGAACACCACCGACGCCCAGGCTGCGCGCATCGCGAAACTGGAGCAGGCAGTCGCCAGCGCCCAGTCGTCGGGCGACAACGCATGGATGCTGGTGAGCGCCGCGCTCGTCCTCATGATGACCGGCCCAGGCCTTGCCTTGTTCTACGGCGGCTTGGTGCGCAAGAAGAACGTTCTCGCCACCATGATGCAAAGCTTCGCGCTCATGGCGATCGTGACTTTGCTTTGGGGGTTCGTCTCCTACAGCCTCGCTTTCGGCTCTGGCAACAGCTTCATTGGCGGACTGCATAACATTTTTCTTCGCGGTGTGGGCGCGGCTCCCGATCCCGATTATGCGGCGACCATCCCCCTGCAGACGTTCATGGTGTATCAGTTGATGTTCGCCATCATTACTCCTGCTCTAATCACCGGGGCGTTCGCCGAGCGCATGAAATTCAGCGCTATGGTGGCCTTTATGATCCTCTGGTCGCTGATCGTATATTCGCCGATGGCGCACATGGTGTGGGGTAGGGGTGGCATGCTGAATGCCTCGCTGGGCGGGCGGTTCCCGTGTCTCGACTTCGCCGGCGGAACGGTCGTCCACGTGACCTCCGGCGTTTCGGCGCTGGTCTGCGCGCTGTATCTCGGCAAGCGCGTCGGATATCCCAAACAGCCAATGCCGCCGCATAGCGTGGTGCTCAGTTTTATCGGCGCGTGCCTGCTGTGGGTGGGATGGTTCGGATTCAACGCGGGCAGCGCGCTTTCGGCGGGGAGTTTGGCCACCAGCGCATTTGTGGCAACGCACTTCGGCGCGGCCGCCGCCACGCTCGGCTGGAGCGCAGCGGAGTGGTTCCGGAACGGCAGGGCCAGCGTGCTAGGCGCGATCTCCGGCGCGGTCGCGGGGTTGGTCGCGATTACTCCGGCAGCCGGTTTTGTTTCGCCCATGTCGGCCATCGCGATCGGATTGATCGCCGGCGTCGTCTGCTATCTGATGGTCGCAAAAGTGAAGGCGATTTTCGGATACGACGATTCGCTCGATGCCTTCGGCGTTCATGGCGCGGGCGGAACTTTGGGCGCACTGCTAACCGGGATCTTCGCCGCGAGCGCGGTCAATCCAATTTTCAAAGATGCGCAGGGCAATACCCTTCCCTCGGGATGGATCGACGGCAACGCCCACCAACTGCTGAATCAGTGCGTGGGAATCGCAATCGCCTGGGCGCTCGCCATTGTGGGAACGCTTGTTATATTGAAGATCGTGGATGTGACGATTGGCTTGCGCGTCAGTGAGGAACAGGAAGTTCAGGGACTCGATCTCTCGCAGCACGGCGAAGAAGGTTACTCCTGGGAAACGCCCGCATAGCGCGATACGAACACAAACGGAATCCAAATGACGAAACTCGAAGCGATTATTCAGGTCTCAAAGCTGGAGGCGGTCAAGGAAGCCCTGCACGAAGCGGGCATCGAAGGTATGACCGTGTTTGAAGCCCGCGGTCATGGCCGTCAAAAGGGGCACACAGAGTTTTATCGCGGCCGCGAATACACGGTGGACCTCATCCCCAAGGTGAAGCTAGAGATCGTGCTCGCCGATGACATGGTGGAGAAGGCCGTGCAAGCGGTCGCTTTGGCCGCGCGCACGGGAAAGATCGGCGACGGCAAGATATTTCTCTCGCGCATCGATGAAGCCATCCGCATTCGCAACGACGAACGCGGCGAGAGCGTGCTGTAGCCCGGGTATGATGCATTGAATTGGCAGCAAAAGTGTAGTCCTCCCCCGTTCGCAGGACCGCAATGCGCAACTCCAGGGAGGTGGGGATGACCGCCGTGGCCACCGTTAGCAGTGAATTGCGGGACCTCTACGCGAAGGACTCCGCTACCATTCAGCAGGAATTTTCTTTGACTGGCGACGGCCGCGCCGCGCTGCTCCGGCGCACCGAACTCGTCGATTCCATCCTTCTACGGCTGTGGGGCGACATCATTTCCATCGATCCCGCTGCGCCGAAAAACTTTGCGCTCGTTGCCACCGGCGGTTACGGCCGCGGCTGGCTTTTTCCGCACTCCGATATCGACATCCTTTTTCTGCACGCCGATAGCGGCGGCGAAGCCGATCTTAAGGATTCGATCCGCTCTTTTTCGCAGGAGTTATGGGACCTGCGTCTGAAGCTCAGTCCGGCAACGCGAACACTGGCCGAGTGCGATCGCCTGGATGCGAACAATCTTGAATTCGCCCTCTCTCTGCTCGACTGCCGCTTTCTTGCCGGCGACCGCGATCTTTACGACCGGCTCCATGAGAAGGTGATCCCGAGGTTGGTGGCGCGCGAATCCCACAGCCTGATCCAGAACCTGGCCGAACTCACGCGCGAGCGTCATCATAAATTTGGCAATACAGTTTTCCATCTTGAGCCCAACGTGAAAGACGGCCCCGGCGGCCTTCGTGACTACAACGTAGCCTGCTGGCTCGCCGTCATCTCCGCTATGGAGAAGCTCAAGATATGGCCCGACGCGAAGATTCTTCTGCCGGTCTCGTCGCGCCAGGCTTTCGACCGGGCTCTCGATTTTCAGATGTCGGTGCGATGCTTCCTTCATTATCGTCACGGCCGACATGACAACACGCTGACTTGGGAAGCGCAGGACGAGGCTGCGGCACGCAAGATCGGTGCCTCCGATGTCGAAATCTCAACCGCTGCCAGCTGGATGCGTATTTACTACGGCAACGTAAGAGATGTGCACCGCGTTTGCACGCAGCTGATCGAAGAGATTCCCGCGGCTTGGTCTTCGATTTACCGGCAATTTCAAGGCTGGCGGACGAAGATTGCCAACACCGATTTCTCCGTCGTCGACGGTCTCGTATTTCTGCAACAAACAGGGCCGCTCGAAGATCCCGACAAGCTGTTAAGTCTCTTCCATTTTGTAGCGGAGCATGGCGTCAAACTCAGCACCACCACCGAATACAAAGTTGCGCAGTCGTTGCCCGCGCTCGCGGCCACGCCTCCGCGCGGAGGCGCACTGTGGCTCTATCTGCAGGAGACGCTTCTTCAGCCGCATGCGGCCGACGCATTGCGCGTCATGAATGCCCTTCATTTGCTCACACTGTTACTGCCGGAATTGAAGGACATGGAAGCGCTGGTGGTTCGCGATTTCTACCATCGCTACACGGTCGATGAGCATTCTTTTTTAGCGATTGAACACCTTCATCATTTGAAGGAATCGAAGTCGGAGTGGGACCAGCGATTCGGTGAACTGTTAAACGAACTCGATCAACCCGAGTTGCTCTACCTTGCTTTGCTGCTTCACGATTCCGGAAAGGGCGCGCTGCAGGGAAATCACATTGAAGCCAGCGCGAAACTCGCGGAGAGTTGCGCCGCGCGTCTCGACCTGGATGCCGCTGATGCCGACCTCGTGCGCTTTCTGGTCGCCAGTCATCTTGAAATGTCGGCGGCGATGCGGCGTGATGTTTTCGATCCCACTAACGTGAAAACGTTCGCCGAAAAGATCGGTGAGCCCGAACGCCTGAAAATGCTGTGCCTCATGACCTATGCCGATATCAAGGCCGTCAATCCCGAGGCCATGACTCCGTGGAAAGCGGAGAATCTCTGGCAACTCTACATTGCGAGCGCGAATTATCTGAGCCGGAGCGCCGACGAGCGCGTACACACCGGCGATGACATCGGCAGCGTGGGCACGGCCAATCTTGCCCATCTGCGCTCGCTTGCCCCAGTCGCGGGGAAAAAAATCAACCTTTTTCTAGAAGGACTGCCGCAGCGCTATCTGCGCATCCACGGCGCGACTGACGTGCTCGCGCATACGGAAATGGCCTCCCAGTTGGGTGACAACGGCGTGCAATGCAACCTGAAGCAGGTGCGCCACTGGTATGAACTGACGCTGATCACCACCGACCGGCCCTCGCTGTTCGCCTTGGTCTCCGGCGCGCTCGCCGCGTGGGGGATGAACATTGTGAAGGCGAATGCATTCTCAAACGCCGCCGGCATTGTTGTCGATACCTTCTACTTCACCGACCGCTTTCGCACGCTTGAAATGAATATTCAGGAGTGGGATCGCCTGAAGAAAAGCATCGCCGCCGCCGTCAAAGGCGAAGCAGATGTTGCGCGCATGTTGCGCGATCGCCTGAAGTCCGAAAAAAACAAAGACACGAAAGTAAAGGTTGCAACGCAAATCGAATTCGACGATCACTCCTCGGCGCACAGCACGCTGCTGCAGGTGCTCACGCAGGATCGTCCGGGCCTGCTCTACCGGATGTGCTCGGTGATCTCCAAACACGATTGCAATATCGAGATTGCGTTGATCGAGACCGAAGGGCAGATGGCAATCGACATCTTCTATCTCACCGTCAAAGACGCAAAGTTACGACCCGATTGCCAAGCCGCCCTGAGTAAGTCGCTGCAAGAGGAACTCGACACGCCGATGGGCAAAACCTGAAGATAACGGATTAATTCTCGCTGTCGTCGTAATACCCGTCACGCGTCTGCACTGTCATATCTTTTTTCTTAACTTGTAACTGCACGTGATAATACCCGCTTGAGGTTTTATCTCTCTGCGGCGTGTAGCCCAGGCTGTACTGGGTTCGCAGCTCTTCGGCAATGCTCGTATAAATGTCGCCCACCGTCTCCTTCTTCGTCGCCTCAAAGAAGCGTCCACCGGTCTCCTTCGAAATGCGCGTAAGAATCTTCTTGCCGTCCACTCGCGGCTCCTCCGGATGCTGTCCTCCTCCGCGCCTGCCACCACCACCGCCACCTCCGGGCCAACCACCTCCTCCGCCTGGCCAGTCGCCACCCCCACCCCCACCGGGCCAACTGCCTCCACCAC
>JBAVYO010000056.1:0-2297 GCA_049698855.1 Terriglobales bacterium | reverse complement strand
CTCCCGCTGCGCTGAGAGCACTATTGGCCGGCCCTTTTCCCGGCTGCTCCTTGATTTGCGTGGATTGTGCTGAAATGGCAATGGCCGTAGCCATCAGCCACAAAGAGATCGCGACCGGCCAGTGGGCCAGCTGGGTTTTCCGGAACATCAGGTCTCCAAATTGGAAGGCGGAATAGGGTTCTGCTTTAAACGAGCAGATCCGCGGCCTTCTTGCAGACCGCGGATCTGCCAGGGTTCGTCAGTCTTTGGTCAGCGTTCTATTGACCATTCAGGGAGAAGATATAGAACTGGTTATTTCCTCCGGTGAATCCGGGAATCCCGAGGTGAGAGTAGCCCGATCCCCAGAAGACGTATCCGTCCGCGATGGTGGCGCCGGCAATGACAGAGGAGCCAGCTGCATAGCTCCAGAGAACGTCGCCAGTAGCAGCATTCAGACCAAACATAGTCGGGGCAGTATCAGGCGAGCCTCCGCCAAACGCCGGCCCTCCCATAGATGGCGCGTACACCACACCCTTGGCCACAGCCAGGGGACCAAGGTCAACGGCGCCGTTCGGGTCCGCCTTCTGCCAGACGATAGCTCCCGTTGCCGGATCCAGCGCAGACCAGGAACCAGCGCTCCCGCCAGCATAAGGAATCCCATCGAGGTTGGAGATAGCCACATAGATCAGCTGGCCGTCCGATGCAGAACCCCACTCTATGCCGCCAAGCGAGGATCCTGGGCCAACCTGGGTCTGCCAGATTACGGCACCAGTGTCGGGATCGAGAGCATAGTAGATGCCGCTCTTTTGTCCAGCTCCGATGATGGTTGCCGGACCTGACGCCGTTTGGTAGGTGATTTCATTCGGCCCGGAGCCAAAATCATAATCTGGGCCGACAGGAGCCGGCGGACAGTTGGTACCAGGACCCTCAAAGCAGCCCACGTTCCAGAAGTCGCTGCCGTCGGTGACGCCGTATGCAGACTGGTTCCAGCTCATCAAACGAGTAGCCCATTGGATGGCGCCGGTGGCTGTGCTGAGAGCGATGATCGAGTCGGCATGATCGCCAGGCTCCAGGCAACTGGCTTCCGTGCCGCCATTCGTGATGCATTGCTGATACACGGGGTCGAACGGAATGTGGTAGTTGTTGCCGGTTCCGATGTAAACAAGTCCACGGGTCTTGTCCACGACTGGATGACTTCCCCAGACATTGGCACCGCTATATCCGGCGGGGGCAGTGAAGGTCTGCCAAAGCTTTTGGCCATTCTTGGCTTTGATCGCTACCAGACTGCCGATGACGCTACAGCATGGATAGGCCGGGTCTGCCGCTACGAATTCCTCGTTTGACGTCATGCCTACGTAGACGACGCCGTCGAATACGACGGGTGAGGCAGTGATTACCGGAATAGAATTCGAAGTATCCGGTTGCACCTTCCAGACCAAATTCCCTGTCGATGCGTTGATGGCCAGAAGCCAGCCGGTTGGGCCGGTCGCGTTGTACTGAGTTCCAATGTAAACCACGCCACCCGAAACTGCAGGGCTGGTACGGGACACGGTGCCTGCTGCCAAGCCGTAGTCGGAAAGCTGGTGCGACCAGACTGCAGTGCCAGTACTGGCGTTCACAGCATAAATGTTGCCGGCCCAATCCGGAAAATACGCTATGCCGCTAACCACGGCTGCCCGGGCTGACACGTCACCACCCGTGGTGAATGTCCATTTCGGTTTCAGAGTATGAACGTTGCGGGTAGTTATTTTGGACGAGACTGTTGCAGTGTTGGTTGCATCGTGGCCGAATGACGGCCAATTTTGCGCCATGAGTGGGGTTACCGCTAAGATTGCGAGCGCAAATGCGAGAGCCCACCGGCGCGCTTGCGCAACGCTTCTTGTCTCGTGTTGATTCTTGCTGCGTGCCACAGATACCTTAAGCTTCATGTGTTGTTCTCCTCGATTCAGAGATATCGAAACGCGACCGTCAAATTTCGCATGGAAAACTCGCCGCGGCCGCACTAACGCGGCTGCATAGGTCCCGAACCTGTTCAGGGAGAAGTCCCGAAACCGCCCGGGGGATTGGCATTTCCGGCAATTTCAATTTCATTGTGGCTATCGGCCCGTACTGGCCGAGTTAAGGTCTTCGCGCACCGGCTTAGAGTTGTGCGCTGGCGTACGAGTTGATTTCGCAATTCAGGCTGATCTCCTCAAACTGCGGAGTGGTCCATTCCATGATTTCTCCTCCCTTCCATCCGGCGGGCGTGTCTTTCGATTCTCGCTTCCAAGGCAGCTCAGTCGTTTCCGTAAGATCGGCTAGGACCCACGGAGTTAGCC